>NZ_JBDGML010000042.1:0-8920 GCF_057655195.1 Arthrobacter sp. Soil_N43 | reverse complement strand
ATATCTCCGGGGGCGCACCGGACGCCCCCACACTACCCGCCGCCTTCCAGGGCACGCCCCCTCACAACCTGCCGCAGCTGAGCGGACGCTCCCTCACATACTGCGGCAGCTGACCGGACGCCCCCTCACATACTGCCGCAGCTGACCGGACGCTCCCTCACATACTGCGGCAGCTGAGTGGACGCTCCCTCACATACTGCGGCAGCTGAGTGGACGCTCCCTCACATACTGCGGCAGCTGAGCGGACGCTCCCTCACATCTCGCTGAGCGCCGGCCGGACGCCCCCCGCCCCCCAGCCCGGCCCCGGGCACCCCACCCGCCACACCGCCGTCGTACCACCCAACAACCGAGGAAACGTCCCGTGACCACCCGGCGACACGTGAGGGAGCGTCGCCGGGGGAGCGGCGAAAAGTGAGGGAGCGTCGCCGGGGAGCGACGCAAAGTGAGGGAGCGTCGGGTGGGGGGCGGCGAGAGGTGAGGGGGCGTGTGGGCCGGTAGAGTTGGTGCCCATGGAAAACCTCTTCAGTCACGCCGCCGCCTCCGGCGCCAATGAGCGCGATCCAGCCGTGGCACTGGACCCGGTCGTCTGCGCAGTGGTGGTTCCCGGCCCGGTGGCCCGGACCTTCATGGGGTTCACGGACCACACACACCTTTGGTGGCCCATGGAGTCAAACAGTGTTTTTGGTCCTGGCTCGTACGTGGAGTTCGAGGAGAACCTGATCCTTGAAACGGCGGACGACGGCAGGACCACGACGTGGGGCACCATCGATGACTGGCAGCCTCCGTTGTCCTTCCACGCATCCTGGTACCCGGGCACCACTGCGATGTGGTCTACGGAGCTCAGGGTCGCATTCCAGGCTGTGGACGGCAACACCGAGGTCCGTGTGGTCCACGACGGCTGGGAAGGCGCTGAAGACCCCTCAGCGACCCGCGCGGCCTACGACAGGGCCTGGCCGGAAGTCTTGGGGCGGTTTGCGCGGTTCATGGGCGCTGAGGCCGGCTAGCGCGCGGACGGTGGGACAGCCGTGCTGGACCGGATGACGAACTTCGTGGGGTAGGTGGTATCGACGGCTTCCCGCTCCGCACCGCCGTCGAGCCCCTCCAGCAGCAGGCGCACCGCCAGCGCCCCCTGGCCGCGGGGATCCTGGTCAATGGTGGTCAGCCCGAAGAGTTCACCGAGATCGTGCCCGTCCATCCCGATCACGGACAGATCCTCCGGGATCCGGAGACCGAAGTCGCGGGCGGCCAGAATGGCGCCAATGGCCATCTCATCGGAGGCGGCAAAGACCGCCGTGGGGCGTTCTGAGCCTGAACCGAGCAACTGCCTGGCCGTCGCGTAGCCGCCCTGGATGGTGAAGTCCGCCCTGACGATCCACTCGGGCCGGACCTCGTGTCCTGCGGCTGCCATCGCCCCTTTGAAGCCTGCAAGGCGCGTGCGGGGGATCTTGAAGTCCTGTTCGTAGACAGAGTCACCCGTGAGGTGCGCGATCTGGGAGTGGCCAAGCTGAATAAGATGGTTCGTCGCCGCCGCAGAAAGGCCGTAGTCGTCGATGCGGATGGTCGATGCACCGTGCAGAGGGCCGCCGATGCCCACCATCGGCCGGTGCACCGCCAGCATTTGCCGGATCTCCGACTCCGTGAGGGCCAGCGCCACGGCGATGACGGCGTCAACGCGCTTGCGGAGCAGGAAGTCCCGGAGCACGCTCTGGCGGCGGCCTGAGACCTCCGTGACGTTGTACAGGGTCAGGTCATAGCCGGCGTCCAGCAGCGCTGCGGACACCCCTTCCACCACCGATGAGAAGTACCAGCGGTGGACGGATGGGACCACGATTCCTATGTTGTAGTTGCGCCCGGAGGCCAGGCTCGAGGCCTGATAGGAGGGCACGAACCCGAGGTCGGCTGCTGCAGCCTGGGCCCGCGCGCGGCTCTTGGCCGACACGTTGCCCTTGCCGCTCAGGGCCCGTGAAACGGTGGCTATGGACAGACCGGCACGTTCTGCGACTTCCTTGATGCCGGCCATATGTTCTTAGCTCTCCGCGTCCTCTATTGAAACCCTCATCCAAACGGTCTCTCCAGAGCCTAAACCATGCCAGTCGTCGGCGTAGCCGGCGTCCGCGCCGGAGCTGCGCAGCAGCACTTCGCCCGCGGGCAGCTCAAGGGAGTCCTGGCCTACGTTCATGATGACCAGGATGTTTCCGTTCAGGAAAGCCAGCGCAGAGTCGGTGCACCACTGTTCGGCCCAGGACAGTGAGCCGCGACCCAGCCCGAGTTCCCGGCGCAGCGACAGCATGCGACGGTACAGGTTAAGGTGCGACGACGGGTCCCCGGCTTGGGCGTCCCTGGCCAGTTCGGCGAAGCTCGCCGGTTGCGGGAGCCACGGGTCCTGGCCGGACCCGAAGCCGTGGTGCGGCTCGGACGCACGCCACGGCAAGGGGACACGGCAGCCGTCGCGGCCCAGACGCTCGCCGCCCGTGCGTGCGAACGTCGGATCCTGCCGCTGGTGGTCCGCGATGTCGATGCCGTCCGGAAGCCCGAGCTCCTCGCCCTGGTAGAGGTAGGCGCCGCCCGGCAGGCCGAGCATGAAGAGGGAGGCAGCAGCGGCCCGGGCACGGCCGAGGTCGTGGTCCGGCTGCGGGTCCGCGGGGCCGATTCCGTCGCCTTCGCGGGGACCGGTCCAGTAGTAGCCGAAGCGGGTGGCGTGCCGGACGACGTCGTGGTTGGACAGTACCCAGGTGCTGGGTGCGCCGACGGCGTCCAGCGAGGTCAGGGACTCGGTGATGACGTGACGCAGCCGCGGAATGTCCAGCCCCGCGTGCAGGTAGGGGAAGTTGAACGCCTGGTGCATCTCATCCGGTCGGACCCATTCCGCCAGCCGGGGCAGGGGATCCACATTGGCCTCGGCACACATAATGCGGTCGGGTCCGTATTCCTCGAGAATGCGCCGCCAGTTCCGGAAGATGTCGTGCAGGGCGGGCTGGCCGAACATCGGGGCCTCGTGCCCTGGAAAACCGTCGATGGTGCTGCCGTCTGCTCGTCCGCCCCAGGCAGGCAGCCCGGGCGCCTTGACCAGCGCATGCGCCACGTCCACACGGAACCCCGAGACTCCACGGTCGAGCCAGAAGCGGAGCACGCGTTCGAATTCGTCGTGTACCGCCTGGTTGTCCCAGTTGAAGTCAGGCTGGGAGGAGTCGAAGAGGTGCAGGTACCACTGACCCGGTGCTCCGTCAGCTTCGGTGATGCGCGTCCATGCGGGGCCGCCGAAGTGTGACTGCCAGTTGTTGGGCGGCTCTTCGCCGGCGGGGCCGGCGCCGTCGCGGAAGATGAACATGTCCCGTTCCGTGCTTCCCGGCCCGGCAGCGAGTGCGGCCTGGAAAGCGAGGTGCTGGTCCGAACAGTGGTTGGGGACCAAGTCCACGATCACTCTGATCCCCAGCCTGTTGGCTTCGGCGATCATGCCGTCGAAGTCGCCCAGGGTGCCGAACAGCGGATCCACGTCGCAGTAGTCGCTCACGTCATATCCGGCGTCGCGCTGGGGGGAGCGGTAGAAGGGAGAGAGCCACACGGCGTCGATGTCCAGGGCGGCCAGCTGCGGCAGTTCTGCAGTGATGCCCGCGAGATCACCGATCCCATCGCCGTTCAGGTCGCGGAAGGACCGGGGGTAGACCTGGTAGATAACGGCCGATCGCCACCAACCGTGGGCGTTGTCAGGGGCATGGATCGGCGTGAGGGACCGGGCCATTGGTGAAAGCGCTTGCATCAGTGAATCAACAGACATTGGGCCAGCTTAGAGTGGCCCAAACCACAATTGAAAGCGTTTCCAACCCATATTCTCTTGACAATTTCCGTAAAGCACCCGCCACTATCGGTCAGATGGCGCGCACAATCTGGAAGCGTTTGCACGGCAGCTGCCTCGGGCCCGTAGGCCAACATCTAGACTTGAAGGCACGTGTGACCGAAACGGGAGACCAATGAGCAGCATCGCCGACGAGCTCACCTCAGCTCTGGGACCAGGAAAAGTCGTCCAGGACCCAGCCGTGCTGGCCGCCTATGCCGTTGACCAGGCTCCTGTACTCGACTACCAGCAGCCACTCGCGGTTGTCTTTGCCGAGTCGGTCCAGGACGTCCAGGCAGCAGTCAGGAGCTGTGCCGCACGGCGGGTTCCGATCGTGGCCCGGGGCGCCGGGACCGGTGTTTCCGGCGGGGCTCATGCCACCGAAGGCTCGATCGTCCTCAGCCTGGAGCGGATGAACCGGATCCTGGACCTCAACCCGGACGACGAGACCGCCGTGGTGGAGCCGGGGGTGGTGAACGCGGACCTGAACGACGCCGCGGCCCGGCACGGTTTCATGTTTGCTCCGGATCCGGCGAGTTTCAGGATCTCGACAATCGGCGGCAACGTCGCGACGAACGCGGGCGGGCTGCGGTGCGCCAAGTACGGGGTGACCCGCGACTCAGTGCTGGCGCTCGACGTGGTGCTCGCGGACGGCTCACTCATCCATACGGGCCACCAGACCTTCAAAGGCGTGGCAGGCTACGACCTGACCGGATTGTTCGTCGGCTCCGAGGGCACGCTGGGGATCGTCGTTGGCGCCACGGTGCGGCTCAAGTACCTGCCCCGCGAGGTGCACACCATCGCGGCGTTCTATCCCGATTTCCGGCAGGCCGCCGCCGGAGTGCTGGCCGTGGGCAAGGCCCGGGTCCAGCCGGCCATCATGGAACTGCTGGACGGCGGGTCGCTCATCCAGCTGGATGAGATCCATGGTTCGGATCTCGCCGGCAGGGGCGCGTCCCTCCTGCTGGTCCAGACCGACGGGTTCGGGGCCGCAGCGGAAGCCCACGTCGTCCGTGATGTCCTGGCAGCGGGCGGCGCTGTGGTGACCACCGAAGCCAGCGAGGAAGCCGAGCACCTGGTGGAGATGAGGCGCAACAGCCGCGGCGTGGAGGTGGATGACCAGTATCGGGTGGGCGAGGACGTGGCGGTGCCCCGCTCCAGGCTGGTGGACTACGTGGCGGCCCTTGAAACACTGGCGGAGACCCACGCGGTGAGGCTCAAGGTGGTGGCCCACGCCGGCGACGGGAACCTGCATCCCACATTCTGGGTGGACCGCGTGAATGACCTGGCGGATGCCGAAGCAGCGGTGCGCCTGAACAAGGCCTTGGACGCGTCGATCGCCGTCGCGCTGGACATGGGCGGAACTATCACGGGGGAGCACGGCATCGGGCAGTACAAGCTGCGGTGGCTGAGCCTCGAGCAGCCAGAGCCCATCCGCGAACTGCAGCGGCGTTTGAAGGAACTCTTCGACCCGGCCGGGATCCTCAACCCAGGCAAGGCGATTTAACGCAGGCGTGCCAGTTAACGCAGGCGTGCCACGTCAGAGTCTTTAGTCGTCGGAGTCCGGATACTCGTCGATCGACTCCTCGGCGCCGTACCGGGATTCCTCGGTCTCCACTTCCAGGATCTTCAGCAGCTCGGTGTCCGGGTTGAGCATGATGGCCGCTTCATCGCGGCGGTGGCGCAGGATGGAATCGATGTAGGACTGGACGGCCTCCGCCAGCGGAATATGGCGCTCCTGCTTTTCGGACATGTACCAGCGGTGCTCGAGCACCTCGTGAACCGCCTCCGCAGGCTCCAGCTTGCCCGAGAGGTCGCGCGGGATGGAGCGCACGATCGGTTCGAAGATCTGGCTCACCCAGAGGTGGGCGCTGTACTCCTCATCCATTTCCGGATTGTTGTCGGCGCGGAACGAGTCCATGTCGTTGAGCAGGCGCCGGGCCTGGTTCTCCTGGGCGTCGAGGCCGGTGAGGCGGAGCAGGCGCCGCTGGTGGTGGCCGGCGTCCACAACTTTGGGCTGAAGCTGGATCGTGGTGCCGTTCTGGGTGGTTTTGATCGCATATTCTTCAACGTCGAAGCCGAGTTCATTAAGGCGGCGGATGCGGGCGCCCACGCGCCAGCGTTCGCCGAGCTCGAACGATTCCTTCTCGGTCAGCTCCGTCCACAGTCGGCGGTAGCTTTCCATGATGAGCTCGCTGGTGGCCACCGGATCCACTTTCTCCTCGATCAGGCCGCCGTCCAGGAGGTCCATGAGTTCGCCGGCGATGTTGACCCGGGCAATTTCGAGGTCGTACTCGCGCTGGCCGGTGGACAGGTCCGGATAGAGTTCGCCGGTCTCGGCGTCCACGAGGTAGGCGGCAAAGGCTCCGGCGTCGCGGCGGAACAGCGTGTTGGAGAGTGAAACGTCGCCCCAGTAGAACCCGATGAGGTGGAGCCGCACCATCAGGAGGGCCTGCGCGTCGATGAGGCGGGTCAGCGTGTCCTTGCGGAGCATCTGCGAGAAGAGCGCACGGTACGGCATGGAGAACTTCAGGTGGCGGGTGACCAGCACCGGGTTCAGGGGCCTGCCGTCGAGGGTTGTGCGGCCGGTGATGACGGCCACGGGCTCCACGCAGGGAACATCCAGCCGGGCCAGCTTGCGGAGCATGTGGTACTCGTGCCGGGCTACGTGCTCGGACGTTTCCTTGATCGCGATGACCGAACCGCCGAGGTGCGCGAAGCGCACGATGTGCCGCGAGATACCGCGGGGGAGCGCCGCGAGGTTCTCCGCCGGCCAGTCCTCCAGGGCGATATGCCAAGGGAGGTCCAGCAGTTCGGGGTCGGCGGCGGCGGCCGTGATGTTGAGGTTGCTGGCGACCGAGGATGCCTTGTCATCGTTGGCGCTGGCGGGCTCGAACCTGGGTAGCTTGCCGATCTGCCCGTAGTCGGTGGGTTCGTCGTGCCACTGGGCGCTGTATTCCTCGGTCATGGGTCAATTCTTCCGTACGTAGGGTTCGCATGCCTAAACATGGTCGGGTGCCGCGTTTAAAGCCCGACGGCGGCCCTTCCGTTTAGGGGAGGGCCGCCGTCGGTCTGATAATTCCGGTCGTGCTAAAGGCGGTTTTCGACAGGCTCAACCACCGTCAACCGTCCGTGGCGCGGACTAGTCGCCCAGGCGCTCGCCGGTCTTCGTGTCGAACAGGTGTACGTGGCCGGACTGGGGACGGACCCAGATGGACTCGCCCTTCATCGGAGGGCGGCGGCCGTCGACGCGGGCCACGATGTCGTGGCTCTTGCCGTCCAGCGTGGTGTGTCCGTAGACATAGGCGTCGGCGCCGAGTTCTTCGACGACGTCGACCTCAACCTGCAGGCCGTCGCCCTGCGGCGCGGTTTCCAGGTCCTCGGGACGGGTGCCGAGCGTGACGGTGGAGCCGTGTGCCTCTTCGAGGACGTTGCGCGGCACGGGGTAGACGGTGCCGCCGAACTGCACGCCGCCGTCGACGACCGGAAGTTCGAGCAGGTTCATGGCGGGGGAGCCGATGAAGCCGGCGACGAAGACGTTCTTCGGGCGGTCGTACAGGTTGCGGGGGGTGTCCACCTGCATCAGGAGGCCGTCCTTGAGCACCGCGACGCGGTCGCCCATGGTCATGGCTTCGACCTGGTCGTGAGTCACGTAGACAGTGGTGACGCCCAGGCGGCGGGTAAGAGACGCAATCTGGGTGCGGGTCTGGACGCGGAGCTTGGCGTCCAGGTTGGACAGCGGCTCATCCATGAGGAAGACCTGCGGGTTACGGACGATTGCACGGCCCATGGCAACACGCTGGCGCTGACCGCCGGAAAGTGCCTTCGGCTTGCGGTCCAGGTACGGCTCGAGGTCCAGGAGCTTGGCAGCTTCACGGACGCGCTCGGCGCGCTCTTCCTTGCTGACGCCTGCGATCTTCAGGGCGAAGCCCATGTTGTCCGCCACGGTCATGTGGGGGTAGAGCGCGTAGTTCTGGAAAACCATGGCGATGTCGCGGTCCTTGGGCGGAACGTCGGTGACATCGCGGTCGCCAATGAGGATACGGCCGGCGTTCACATCTTCGAGTCCTGCGAGCATGCGCAGGGAGGTGGACTTACCGCAACCGGAGGGTCCAACGAGGACCAGAAATTCGCCGTCGGCGATTTCGATGTTGAGCTTGTCAACAGCGGGCTTCTCTGTGCCCGGGTACAGACGCGTAGCGTTATCAAAAGTAACTGTTGCCACAGTTATCAATCCCTTCACCGGCAGGTACGTGCCGGACGATCCGTAGTGAATGGTTCATGTAATTCAGTTATGTACTGCAATATGTACTCCCCGGCCGAAGCCGAGGAGTATTGCGTGACGCCGCACGGTTCCTGTGCGCCACATCACACACAGAGTATGTCAGATTTATCTTGAATAGTTGCAAATGTTACGGAGGTCACACGTGAGATGCCGCACGCCGCGGTTGCCTCCAGATGGTCAGGACGGGGGTTCCACGGCCCTGCGGCGTTCCCGAAGCAGGGCCTCGAGCAGCTCGGCAATGTGCACCGGTGCTTCAACGCGGAACTGGGCCTGGGTGAAATCCAGGCCCACCTTCACGCCCACATCGCCGGGCCCGAGGCGGCCGAGGGCATCTTCGTCCGTGGTGTCGTCCCCGGCGAAGACGACGGCTGAGGCGCCGGACGCCTGCCTGAGGAAGTCCACGCCCTCGCCCTTGGAAGCGTGGACCACGGACGTTTCCAGGACCCGTTTGCCGTTCTTGAGATGGACACCCTGGCGGTCCTGAAGTGCTGCTCGCGCCGCGGCCACGGCGTCCTCCGCTACGTCATCCTCGGCCAACCGGGTGTGGAGGACGACTCCTGCGGGCTTCTCCTCCAGGAGGGTGCCCGGGGCAAGCTCCACGATGCCTTCGAGGATGCTGCGGACCTCGGCCAGGAGTTCCAGCTGTGCTGGGTCCAGGACGAGCGGGGTCGAACCGGGGCCCAGCCAGGCCTCCGCTCCGTGACTTCCGATGAGGAGAGTCTCGTCAGGGGGCGAGGCGACCGCGCGCAGGCTGTCAAGGGCCCTGCCGGAGATGAGGGCCGTCGTCGTGCGTGGAAGGGTGG
>NZ_JBDGML010000041.1:0-14592 GCF_057655195.1 Arthrobacter sp. Soil_N43 | reverse complement strand
AATCAACCAATTCATATAAAATAAACCGGTATCAACAAACTTGGCACACTATTGAGTTCTCAAACAACAGACACACCCGGCACCACCACAACCAACCATTCGGTCGCGGATCGCTCCGGAGCAACTTTTCAAACTTACCCGATCCCGTGGATCTTTGCAAATCAGCGTTTCCGCAATTTGCGATCCAACAGGAAGGTCCCCGCCCATCCGCGGCGCGCCAATCAGCGTGCCATTTTCGGGCTGTTTTCGAAGGGGTTGGTCGCTATTTTTCCGCTTCAGCGGCGGCGACTCGAATTACTTTACACACCCTCGGAGGGCAGCGCAAATTGGCTTCCGGACGCCCCCTCAGCCGTGGGATCAGCCGTGGGACCAGCACCGACCGCCGCCCTCTTCCCCCGCCGGAGTCCTTTTGTAAAGACCAACTAGACAGAACGGTCTGTCTCACATAAATTTCAAGGACGATCTCCGTCCTTACGGGCAGTGGTCCGTTATCGCTGAAGCAGAACGGCGCATCAACGTGCACGCCATGAAAGAGCCAAAAATGACTGCAACACACTTTGACCGTTTCGTAGCCGAAGCCCTCACCACTGACCGGGAAACCGACACGGGCCTGAGCCCGGACGAGCTCTACGGCCTGTACACCAGCTGGAGCCTGATCAATAAGAACCAGCCCGAAACCCCTGAAGCCCTGCGGGCAGGGCTTCAGGCACTCGGCATCGATCCCGACAATAACGAACTGTCCATGACCGGGCCGGCAGCAGCGGACTACATCGTCGCCAGCGCGCCCAGCCTTATCTAGCCCGCAGCACAGCGGAGGAGCCGCCGCAATGGCTCTTCCCGCTGTGCTTCGCATGCAATCCTGCAGCTAACGCCTCCCTGGCTACCCGAGGTCATACGCTTTTGTACCGCCACGTCAGCTGAGGGGCAGTGTTATCAAACCGCTCCCGCTGCAGGTTCATACGAAAATTCGCGCGAGGCCCCTCTGGCCCGCGCAGGAAACGCAAGGGATTCAATGGACGATCTGGCTGGCATTTCCGAAGGCACCTTCCTGGGCGGCAGATACCGCGTCGTGGAGCAGATTGGCTCCGGGGCCATGGCCAATGTCTACCGCGCCACCGATGAATCCCTCGGCCGGGATGTGGCCGTCAAGATAGTCATCAAATCCAGGCCGGCTGTCGCACTGCAAGACACCGTAGGGGCGCTGCAGGACGACGACGCCGAGGTGGCCGTCCTTGCCCGGCTGAACCACCACAGCCTGGTCACGCTCCTTGATGCAGGCGTGGACAGGAGTGAACCAGGGCGGCCCCGCATTTACCTCGTCATGGAGTTGGTGGAGGGTCCGGACCTCAAGCGGCGGCTGCAGGACGGCCTTCTCCCGCCCCGCCATACGGCGCAGATTGGCTACGACCTCGCCGACGCGCTGACCTACATCCATGACAACGGCGTGGTGCACCGCGACGTCAAACCCGGCAACATCCTGGTCTTCGACTACAGCCACGATGCCGCCCGGATGCGCGCCAAACTGACGGACTTCGGCATCGCCCTGATGTCCGACACGCAGCAGTACGACACGGGCGGCGTCCTCGGAACGGCGGCCTACCTCAGTCCGGAACAGGCAAAGTCCGAACCGGCGGGGCCCGCCAGCGATGTGTACTCCCTGGGCCTGGTGTTGCTTGAGTGCCTCACCGGTGAACCCGTGTTCCCCGGCGACCCGCTGCAGAGCGCCTTGGCACGGCTGATCGACGATCCTCCGATTCCACACGACCTCGACCCGGAATGGCAACAGCTTCTGGCGGCCATGACGGCGCGGGAACCGCAGCACCGGCCCTCCACCCGCGAGGTTGCCCAGGCCCTCGAAGACTTGGCCGTCAGCATCCGCGGCAAACACAAGATGGACACCGCCCCCGCCACCGCCACCGCCGCGGACGGGGACGGGGGCGCGACACTGGAAGCGTCCCGCGGCTCCTCCTGATCGTCCGCTCCGGCAGCCACTCAGCCCACGCCTCCGCAGCCGAAGGCTCCGCCGCCACTCAGCCCACGCCTCACCCCCAATTAGCGCCCCCGCAGGACCAGTTTTTCCCCAGCATCCGCCGCAAGGATGGGCGCAGTCCGCAAGCGCGTTTTTTGGGGGGGACATGAGTTTCACGGCCAGCACTCTTTCCGACCGGGGTCACCACCGGCATGACCACCGGGGCCTGTCATGAGCCCCCTGAACGTCTACGTGAACGAGGGCTTCGTTCCTATGGTGGACGGGGCACTGGTGTATCACCGGGGATTCGGCGACCGGCCTACCCGTAGGGAAGACCCGAAGCCGGCACTGGCTATGAGCCCGCGGGTGTTCACAGCCAGCGGCCAGGTGGTCGCCAGCCGGAGCTACCCTCTCACCGCACCCGTGCCGCCCCACGGCCGGCCGGCCCCGCTGCGGCCGGACCCCGCTTTCCAGCGGCAGTATCTGGCCAGGCGCGCGTACTGGGCCAGTTTCTTCCCGGACCGGACGCTCATCGCTGAAACCGGCAGCACCATCAGCATCCTGCTGCACAACAATCTGCCGCAGCCGCACGAACTGCGGTTCCACGGCGCCGGTCCTGCGGGAGCGGACGTCACGAGCGGGAGCGTCGCCCCGGCGAAGTCGAAGCTCATAGAGTTCCGTGCGCCGTTGCCCGGCACGTACCTGTTCACCGATCCCGGCAACCAGCCTGTGGAGAGGACCCTGGGCCTGTACGGAGCGCTGGTGGTCATCGATCCCCGCAACGCGTGGCGGCTCGCCCCTGGCGGAGCGGAGTTCGAGCGCCAGTGGCTGTGGCTATGCCACGACGTGGACTCGAACTGGGCACGCATCGCCTCCAGGGGGCAGACAGTCAACCCGCTCGCCACGCCGGCCGTGCCGCGGTACTTCACCCTCAATGGCTATTCCGGATTCCAGTCACTGGCGGTCAGCACCAATGAGGAACTCAACGAACGGCGCAAGCAGGACACGCTTCCTTCGGGCCATCCGAGGGAAACCGATACGCGGAACTTCAGCGCCTCCCCCACCCCGGGCGCCGTGCGGACCGGCCAGCTGGTGAGGATGGTCAACGCCGGCATCGCGGACCATCAGCTGCATTACCACGGCAATCACGTGTGGACGGTGCGCGCCAACGGCATTGATTTCCCCCGGTCAAACGGAAGGGTCAGTCCCCAAGGGGACGTCATTCTCCAACAGTGGGAGGACACCGTTCAGCTGCAGCCGCTGGAACGCAAGGAGGCGATGCTCCCGGTCCGTCGTCCGCCCGAAGTGGTGGATCCCGTCTGGGACGCCCGGACCGAGGACTGGACGTATCCGATGCATTGCCATGCGGAGCCGTCGCAGACTGCCGCCGGCGGCATGTACCCCGGCGGCTTGGTGGCCGACTGGGTACTGGCGGCGGCACCAGCCCCCGAATCAGGCCTGCCCCCCACTGCGGAGGACCAGGCCCACCACACGTTTCGGAGCCAGGTGGACTTCGCCTCCGACCAGCCTCACGAGGGCAGCCCCGAGACTCAGTTTCGCCTGCGGCCGGACGTCTCGGTCGAGCTCGATTTCTTCAACAGGGAACTCCGATTCCCAGACGGCTCGGAGCACGACGTGTGGAGCTTCGAAGACGAGAGGTCCGGACGCGGGCTACCGGGTCCGCTGGTCCGGATGACGGAGGGCCAGCTGTTCCACGCCACGGTGAAGCCGAGCAAGCGGGTCCACACCGTCCACTGGCACGGCATCGAACCGGATCCCCGCAACGACGGCGTGGGCCACACGTCCTACGAGGTCTCGGGTGAGTACACTTACCAGTGGCGGCCGGACGTTGCCGAACGCGGCAACCCGAACCGGGGCTCCGCCGGCACGTACTTCTACCACTGCCACGTCAACACGCCCCTTCACGTCCAGATGGGGATGTTCGGGGCAATCATTATCGATCCGCAGGGGGATCCGGCGTCCCCGGTCCCGGCAGGGACCCGGCGCCATTCCCTGGAGGGTCCCCTGTACGACATTGCCACCGAGACGCTAATCGCGCCGTATTCGATCGATCCGCGGTGGCATGACCTGAACCACGCCGCAGGACTGTCCGGTGAGGACGCGGGACTGAACCGCTTCGAGCCCAAGCACTTCTTTCTCCTGGGCGGCGCCATCGCCAGCAGGCCCGCGGGCGACAGGGTGTGGGCCGTCTCGGCCATGAAAGCGAATGTTGCCGCGGGCACCAAAAAACCCACTCTGGTGCGCTTCGTGAACGTGGACTACTTCCCGACGCTCACACGATTCATGGATGCGGCGGGACGACCGGCACGCATCGCCGAACTGATCGCGCACGACGGCAGGCCGTTCTGGAACACGCCCACTCCGACCGGCCCGGCCGTTCAGCCCTCAGTGGCCGGCCAGCCGCTGCTGACCAGCGTCATCAAGTCCGGAGCGGCCGAGAAGTTCGATCTCCTGCTGCGACCGCCCGCGCCCGGAAAGTACACCATTGCAGTCGACTTCCTGCACTGGATCACCGGCGTCGTTCTGGCGACGCGGACGGTGACAGTGACTGCCACCTGACCAGCACTCCTGCGGCTGCTAGTGTGACGAAATGGAAGCAATCATGGTTCGGCCCAGGAACGGCAAGATGATCGCCGGAGTCTGCGCAGCCCTCGCGGCACGCTTCGGGATTCCCAAGGCACTCGTCCGCATCGGCTTCGTGCTTTTCGGCCTGTTTGGTGTGGGCGAACTGGCCTACATCGCACTGTGGATCATCATCCCCAAGGAGAAATAGCCCTACTGGCTAAGTAACGGCCGCACCAAGGGCGGCCGTTAGCAGGGACTACTTACGACGCCGGCCCTGCGGTTTATGGCCGATCGTCACCGCCGGCGCGTCCCACAGTTCCTCAACGCTGCCAAGCCGCCGCATGCGGGCAATGGCCAGCACCAGCTTGGCGCACGCCAGCGCGTTCGTACTCGGGTCAGGGTGCTCGACGGGCGGCAACTTCAAGGCAGCCAGGACGTCATTGAGCCTGTGTTTGGGGAGATCCAGCTCATGCTGGGCGAGCCAAAGGGCACAGTAAAAATTCTTCGCCGGCAGGTCCAGCTTCAGCCGGTTGCTCGCCTTCAGCATCACGTCGGCGTTGTAGGTGGCGTTGTACGCAACCATGTGGTCCTCGCCGGTGAAATGGAGAATCCCCTCAACGGACATTTCCCAGTCGGCTGCGGCAGAGACGTCTCCCGCGGTGATGCCGTGGAAGTCGGTGTGCAAGGGGTCGAAGTGCTCCAGGCCGGGCGGAGGTTTGATCAGCCATGAGGCCTTGTCCTCGATGCGTCCGTTGTGGACCTTCACCAGGCCGACGCCGCACACCGACGCGCGATCGCGGTTCGCTGTGGCAAAGTCAACGGCGGTAAAGCTGATTCCTGGCACTGCTGGCCTCCCCAAGGCACACCAGTGGGATCGAGGCGCCGCTGCTTGGCCTTCCCACTACGGGACATCTTCGCAGATCAGATGCGGGATTTCCTTGCGAACGCGATTGTGAACCGGACAGGATCGTGATCAGCCGGGTCAGCGCTCCAGCACCTTCTTGAGGTTTCGGACGAAGACTTTGTTCCGCCGCGGCACCATGAAAGCCATGGCCGGTGCCATCAGCAGGGCCAGCCCGCCCGGCCGCATCTCCACGCTGCGGGTGAAGCGGGTGCCTTCCGGCGCTGATTCCACGGTGTAGGTGACCAGGGGGTGCAGCCCGGCCAGCTCTGCGCGGTAGACCAGACGCTCCCCCTGCGTCACGTCCAGTGCAGTCACGCTGCCCTCCGTCTTGCCCATGAACGGCTTGAAGTGCAGGGGGTAGGTCTTGCCGACCGCCGGAACGGGATCGGTGGCCGGATCCACCGACTCAACGTCCACGTGCCAGTTGGGTTCGTTGCGAAGATCCGCGACGTATGCGAAGACTTCATCCGGCGGCCGCCGGATGACCACAGTTTCAGCCGACCTGACCACGGATCCTCCTCCGCCCGTCGATCCCGCCGTTTTCTGGCTCCAAGTTTACGCTCGTGAGCGCTCCGGATGCAGCGACTTGCTCCAGAGCACGGCGCCGGCGGCGTTGCGGAGGCTGACCGTGAAGACGTCATCCTCATCGAGGTCCACATGGCCGAAGAACTGGCTTTCGCCGGTGCGCGGAGACTGGTTGGCGTATGCCCCGGCTTTGAAGAACGCCACCTTCGGGCCGAAAGTGCCGTCCATCTGGCTGGGCCCGAAGGTTCCGGCGTTGATGGGTCCGGCCACGAATTCCCAGAAAGGGTCGAAGTCCTGGAACGCGGCCCGCTCGGGCGAGTAGTGGTGGGCGGCGCAGTAGTGGACGTCGGCCGTGAGCCAGACCACGTTTTTAACCCGGTTGCGCTTGAATGCGGACAACACCCCGGCGATCTCGAGTTCCTTGCCCAAGGGGGCGCCGGCGTCGCGGTTAGCGAGGGATTCCTGGTTGACCGGACCGTCCGGCACGATGATGCCCAGCGGCAGGTCGGCGGAGATGACCTTCCAGGTGGCCTTGGATTTGCTGACTTCTCGGATCAGCCACTGGGCCTGTTCCTCGCCGAGGATGTGCGTGAGGCTGGTTTCCTTGCCGTCCGTGTTCGGGTCCTTGAAGGTCCGCATGTCCAGGCAGAAGATGTCCAGCTGCGGGCCGCGGGAGATCTTGCGGTAGATGCGGGCCGGTTCGAAGCCGGTGCTGCCGTCGCTCAGCTGGGCGATGGGCTGGTACTCCTGCCAGGCTTGGCGCCCGCGCGCGGCGAGGACGTCCACGCGGCGCTCCGTGTAGCGGGAGTCGGTGAGGATCTCCCCCGGGTACCAATTGTTGGTGGTTTCGTGGTCGTCCCACTGGGCGATCACCGGCACCTCGGCGTACATGGCCCGGACGTTGCGGTCCATGAGGTTGTAGCGGTGCCGGCCGCGGTACTCGTTGAGCGTCTCGGCCACCTTGGACACCTCCTCGGTGACGAGGTTGCGCCAGACCTGCCCGTCCGGCTCCGTGACCTGGGCGGCGATGGGGCCGTCAGCGTAGATGGTGTCTCCGGAGTGGATGAAGAAGTCCGGCTTCGTGGCGTGCATGGCAGCGTATCCGCGCATGCCGCCGATTTCCTCGTTGATGCCCCAGCCCTGGCCGGCGGTGTCGCCGCTCCAGACGAAGCTCTGCCGGCGGGGGGTGCGGCCGCTGCTGAGCGTGCCGGTTCCGGGCGCAGTGCTGAAGGAGCCTCGGGCGGTTTCGCCAGCGTGGCCGTCGGGGTCCTCGAAGTGCATGGTCAGCGCGAACCTTGTGCCGGCCGGCAGGTCTCGGGCGCTGATCTTGGAAGTGAAGTCGGTGGCCTCGCTGGCGGCGGTCCCCCGCAGCACCCGCTGGAAGGCGCGGCCGCCGCGGAGCGGGGACCCGCCGTCGTCCACCGCCAGCAGACTGGCCACCAGCCGGCCGGGGCCCGACGCGCGGGACCACAGGACGCCGGAATCGGCGGTGACGTCGCCGGTGGCGATGCCGGACGGGAGGCTCAGCCGGTTACGGACCAGCGCGACGCCGGAGGGGCGGGCGGCGTGGGCGGGCACGACTAGCGAAGGGGCGACGGCGGCAGCACCGGCAGCGGCGAGGGCACCTTTGAGGATGTTGCGGCGGGTGAAAGGAGTCATGGGGCCATGGTTTACGGTGCGCGTGAACCGCCGGGGACGGGGATGTGAACGCCTGAATGCTGCCGGGTTACCCGCTGCTGTGCAGGCAGGCTGCAGCCCTCAGGGGCCCAAGGATCCGAACCCGTTCGCTCCGGCCCTCAACGAGGGGACGTTTGAACTCCCAGGATTCTGTGACTTCAGCCTGACCGTGACTCTCAAGGGCAAGATCAAGGTCATTGAGCTTCCTGGGGACAGGACACGACCATTTCTCCCGGTGCAAAAATTACCCTCACAAGTGAGTCAAGCACTGTCAGTTACGTGATAACGGGCGTCATCCACGAGCAGGTTCTGTCAGATTCCAAGGGCAAGAAGTTCATCGACGTTCAAGCCACCGGAACCAACCTCCTGCTCCTTCCCGCTCCCGATTCCGGCCTGGCATTGACGACAGGCAACTTCCATTACACCCTCAACCTTGATCGCTCCGAACGGACAAGGTTCGAAGCCGATGGTCCGGGACAGGTGACTGACGTCTGCGCTCTCCTTTCATAAAGAATTCTCGATTCTGAGCCGGGTGGCTGGCATTTCTGCCAGCCACCCGCCGTCGTACATTCTCGAGTAAACGTCAGCGTGTGCGGACGTCATCCACGAAGGGCACCTGGGCGACGTATTGCTGGTAGAGCTTCAATGCCTCGTCGATGGCGATGTGGCCAAAGCTCAGGGTTGTCTGCAGGCCTTCCAGTTGCGCATTTGCCGTCTCGGCCGCGCTCACTTTTTCGGCGAGCGCGTGGGAATTGGCGAAGTTCGTGGCCAGCGCCGCCGCCACGGAGAAAATTACCGCGGCCAGGCAGAGGAACCGCCACACTATGGAGTCGTCGTCCAGCGAGAAGATCCCGCGGACCGCCTCCGTGAACCCCGTGCCTCCGACTGCCGGGCCTGCGGTGAGCATGGCGGCCAGCGCGCTCCCCACGATGCTGATGTTGGAGAGCTTGTTTCGGCGGGGCCGCTCCCGCCCCAGGTAGGAGCGGATGGTCTGTTGCTTCTGGTCGATGCGGTCGGACAGCCTTTGCCGCGTATCCGCTGATTCATCCATGGTCTGGTACAGCCTTTCTCCCCCCGTCGACATTTTGCGTTCAGGATCCCACCGCCCCGATATCCGGTCCAGAGCCGAGAGGTTGCGGGCGGCCCAACCACCGCCTTTGAGGGACAGCCGCGACCTCGCCGGTACCGGTCGAGTTCGCCGGAAGCTTCCCGCGAACTGGCAGGCTTCCGGCGACCTCGCCGAGCGCAGCACGGAGCCAAGCCACGCCGGAACCGGGCCGGCTCCAAGCGGACAGGCTTGTCTCACTGTCCGGGGAGCCTGCCCTTGTGTAGTTTTAGTTTCCAAGTGACGGGACTGCAACGGAGCAGGACCGCCAGGCCTGACGCGAGCACCGGACGAGAGGCGACAAATATGGCAAAGACATCGGGTGTGGCACCACGGCTGGCCAAGGCGCTGGCCATCGTCCTGGGCACGGAGGAAATCCCCATCCGGCTGCGGGCGTGGGACGGATCGGAAGCGGGGCCGGCCGACGCGCCGGTCATCGAGTTCCGGTCGAGGCGGGCACTGCGCCGGATGCTGTGGTCGCCGGGGCAGCTGGGCCTGAGCCGGGCGTACGTGGCCGGAGAAATTGAGGCCCATGGCGACATCTTCGCTGCCTTCGCCGCGCTAAGTTCCGCAGGCAAGTTCGCCGAGGCCGGCCCCTTCCGCAAGCCGACGGCACGGGAACTCGGGACGCTGCTCACCACCGCTGTCGGCCTTGGCGCGGTGGGTCCGAATCCCGCGCCGCCTCCCGAAGAAGCAAAGGTGGAAAAGCACGGACGGCGGCACTCGAAGAAGCGCGACGCTGCGGCCATCTCACACCACTACGACGTCGGCAACGACTTCTACCGGCTGGTCCTCGGCCCCACGATGGTGTACTCCTGCGCGATTTACGACAGTGAGGACTCCAGCCTGGAGGAGGCCCAGGAAGCCAAGCTCGATCTGGTCTGCCGGAAGCTGGGGCTGCAGCCGGGCATGCGCGTGCTGGATGTGGGCTGCGGCTGGGGCAGCTTCGCCCTGCATGCCGCCGAGCGCTACGGGGTGAACGTTGTTGGCGTTACCATCTCCACCGAGCAGGCAGAGCTGGTCCGGAAGCGCGTGGCAGATGCAGGACTGACCGAGCGCGTGGACATCCGGATCCAGGACTACCGCGACATTGACGACGGGCCGTTCGACGCCATCAGCTCCATCGGCATGTCGGAGCATGTAGGCCGCGAGCAGCTCCCCCGCTACGTCTCGCAGCTGCACAGCCTGCTCCGCCCCGGCGGCCGGCTGCTCAATCACGCCATCTCCTGGAACGCCGGTCCCGCCGACGATGATCCGGACTCCTTCATTCCCCGCTACGTTTTCCCCGACGGCGAGATGCTGAGCCTTTCCGAGGTGGTCGTGGCGCTGGAGGCCGGCGGCTTCGAGGTGCTCGACGTCGAGGCGCTGCGCCGGCACTACGCCCTGACGCTCCGGGCCTGGGTGCGGAACATCGAGGAACACTGGGATGAGGCGGTGCGGCTTACCTCTGCCGGACGGGCGCGCGTGTGGCGGCTGTACATGGCCTCCAGTGCGCTGGGTTTCGAGAACGGGCTGACCGGAGTTAACCAGGTGCTGCTGCAAAAGCCCGGAGGCGCGGAGCCGCCGCTGCGGCTGCGGGAGTGGACCGGCGGCTGAACCCGTAGCTGCTCCGCCGGTTGAGCTCGTCGAAACCAAGGAACAACAGAACATAAGGAGAATCCCATGGCCACCATCCTGATGGTCGTATCCGCCGCCGACTCGCTGACCATGAAGGACGGCAGCCAGCACCCCACCGGGTACTGGGCGGAGGAGCTGGTGGTGGCACACCGCACCCTGATGCAGGACGGCCACACGGTGGACTTCGCCACGCCCGGCGGCATCAAGCCGACGGTGGACAAGGTCAGCCTGCAGGCGGAGGCCGCGGGCAGCGAGGAGAGGGCGGAGGACTTCCGCACCTATCTGGACATGATCGACGTCGACCTGTTCGCACCGCTGGTGCTGGCCGACGTCGACACTTCCGCGTACGACGCGCTGGTTCTGCCGGGCGGGCACGGCCCCATGGCCGATCTGTTCAAGGACAGGGACCTGGGCCGGATCCTGGTCGAGGCGAACGGTGCGGGCAAGATCATCGCGCCGTTCTGCCACGGCCCGGCTGGCCTGCTGAGTGCCACGGCCGACGACGGCGCGTTCGCCTTCGCCGGCCGCCGCCTGACCGTGTTCACCAACTCCGAAGAACTGGGCGGCGGCACCGGCGACAACACGCCGTGGCTGGTGGAGACGGCGCTGCGCGAGAAGGGCGCCGCCGTGGAAACCGGCCCGGACTGGGCCAGCTTCGTGGTGCGTGACGGCAACCTGATTACCGGACAAAACCCGCAGTCCAGCGAGGACGTGGCCAGGGAGGTTCTCAAAGCCCTCAACGGTGGTTGAGCCTGTCGAAACCCCCGGACTTACTCGCCCATGCCGGGATGGACCGGCACGAAGTCGATCTTGTTTCCGGGGCTGGTTTTCTTTTTCGGCGACCGCGAGAACCCCTTTGCGTCGAGGTGGTTCTGCGCCCGGTACTCGGCAAGGGCGTCGTCGTAGGCCTTGTTGAGCCGCCGTCCGGACACCTGCTCCGCTGTGCCGTCCGCAAAGGTGATGGAGATCTGGACGCTGTCGGGAAAGTGCCGGTTCATCCGGATGAAGCCTTCGGCATCCTGCTGGAGAGTAATCATTGGGTTCCGCCTTCGTCGTTGTGGCTTCCAGTCTCCCCTAACTTTTCACCGTTGTGGACGGGGACAGGATCACCAGGACGATCAGCTCCAGGATTAGCCTCGTGCGTGCTCGCGGGTTTCACCGAAAGGGACTGTGTCGCACAGCGCGACGGTGTATCGGCGAGGACTGTGCCGGGTGATCAGGATTCCGGCCGAACGCTGTGTTGCGGCAGCCGGGAGAAGGGTGGCCTCTGCATCTGAAAGCAGATCATGCAGCTGTTCCTGGGTCCCCACCAGCACCTCTATATGTGCGGTCTCTTGCTTCGACATGGAAGTCTCCTTACTTTGAACGGATTTGTCGCCCGTGCGACGCGTCTTCGTGCCGCACGGAGAGCGCGTCGGCGGCGAAGAGCATTTTGCGGCCCATGGCATCGTCCGGCCATACCCAGACCACGGAGCCATCGGGCATGACGTCGTCAATAACGCCCGATCCCGCGATTCCATCTGCTTGAAAGACCACCCGGTCGCCCACCGTGTAGCCAGATGCTTGCCTAGGGCCTGCGTCTGGATCCGTTTCTCTGCCGGCCCGAAGACCGTCGATCGCCGAAACCGGGACAGCGTCTGCTGTGCTGATGACCCCGACCTTGGCGGGGTTGCTGTCCGTCACTGGATTTGAAGATGCAACTGACATATTGGATTTAGCCTCACGTGGAGTGTTTGCGGGAACGGCGGCAGCCGGAGCGGAACTCCCCCGGTTAGGCGATGGCTGGGCCTAAAGGACAACGCTGTCTTGCCCACTCTTGGAAGAATGGCACAACATCCATCATACAGATTGTCAACAATCCACGATAGGGGTTATTGAAATTATTGTGCGAGGCAGGCCTCGTTCAATTGCGCCGGTGAAGCATCAAAGAAGCACCCGACGGTGACCGCCGCCGCTAACGTGCCCTCCTGCTCGGATGGGTGCCTCTGCGCATAGTGTCCAGTGTGCGGGCCTGCCGTTTACTGCAGGCATCACGTCACCCTCGGAGATGAATCTCGGGTCGAGGTCTTCATCCGCTAACCACCAGCCCGTCTCCGGGCAATGATGACCAGTCAGGCAGGCCAGGCGGGCGTCAGAGGTCGCCAGTGAGGCCAAAGGTCTTTTCTTCATGTTGTTCCTTCGGAGGGTATTGACAGAAACAAGGGGTCAGAACGTGGCGGCGTCTATGACGAAGCGGTAGCGCACATCACTGGCCAAAACTCGCTCATAGGCGTCGTTGATTTTGCTGGCCGGAATGACCTCCACCTCTGCCCCGAGCCCGCGGGCGGCACAGAAGTTGAGCATCTCCTGGGTCTGTCGTATCCCGCCCATCTTGGATCCGGAGAGGCTGCGTCGGAAGCTGACCAGCGACCAGGCGCGTTGCGTCAGCGGTTTCGATGGCAGCCCCACGAGGACCATGGTGCCGTCCAAAGCAAGCAGCGCAAGGTACTCGTCGACATCGATATCGGCGGAGACCGTGTTGATGATCAGATCAAAATGACCCCTCAGAATTTCGAAGGTGAAGGGGTTGGACGTGGCGTAGTAATGCTCCGCCCCAAGCCGGAGCGCGTCCTCCTGCTTCTTGAGCGACTGGCTGAGTACTGTCACCTCCGCGCCCATGGCTGCGGCGATCTTGACACCCATATGGCCGAGCCCGCCCATGCCGATGATGGCCACGCGCTTTCCCGGTCCGGCATCCCAGGTGCGCAGCGGCGAGTACATGGTGATGCCGGCGCACAGCAGGGGTGCTGCGGCGTCCAGCGGAATGCCGTCAGGAATCCGCAGGACATAGTCCTCGTCCACCACAATGCTGGTGCTGTAGCCGCCGGCTGTGGGCAGCCCGTCGCGGCCCACAGAGTTGTAGGTGCTGGTCGCACCGGCCAGGCAGTGCTGTTCCTCGCCGGCACGGCAGTTGACGCAGTCACGGCAGGAATCCACAAAGCACCCCACACCCACACGGTCCCCCACTGAATGTCGCGTTACCCTTGCTCCGACAGCCTCCACGACGCCGGCAATCTCATGCCCCACGACCACCGGGTAATTCACGCTCGCCCAGTCGCCTCGTGCTGTGTGGATGTCGGAGTGACAGATGCCTACAAACTTGATCGCGATCCGCACGTCGAACTCACCGGGCTCGCGGCGTTCGATGGTGCCGGGCTGGAGGGGCGCCGTTGCTGAAGAGGCGATATATGCCTTGGCGAAAGTGGACATCCTGGTTCCTTTGCTACAGGTTCATTTCGACAGTGGCAGGGGGCCCGCGACGCACGCCTGCGGGTTTGCCAGGTGCTCAGGGCGGAGAACCTCGTTAAGTTCTTCCGCCGTCAGTAGGCCGCGTTCGAGGACGAGGGAGGTGACGCTGCGTCCAGTTGAGAGTGCCTCGCGGGCAATCGACGTTGCAGCGTCGTACCCGATAAGCGGGTTGAGGATAGTGACGACGCCGATACTTGCCTCGACTTGGGACCGGGTTGACCTTCCCGGGCATGATGCTGGACCCTGCCTGGCGCGGCGGGAGGCTGATTTCTGCGAAGCCGGCCCGGGGTCCCGAAGACAGTAGCCGTGATGCGCTGCAAGTGCGTGCAAGCTTCGGCGGCATAGTGCGGGTCCCCGCCCCGCCCTGGATCACATCCACCACAACCGCTGGTTTGCAAGGGGACTGCACGGTGTTGTGTGCCATTGCTCTCAATCTTTTACGTCGATTGCTCCGCACGCGCCCTTTTGGACATCCAAAACGGCACCTACGGAGCAATCGATGAGTTAGATGGTTGGGGGAGGAATTCAGGAAACGGAGACGAAACCGAGGTTCTTATCCACAACATTCAGCAGAGGCTGGCCCTTGCAGTAGCGTCTCAGGTTGTCGACGAACAGTTTGGAGAGATCATCGAGATAGTCTTCGGTGTCCCCGCTCATGTGCGGCGTGATGATCACGTTCTCGATGCTCCACAAAGCGTGCCCTTCGGGCAGAGGTTCGGGATGCACAACGTCAAGGGCAGCTCCGGCAATGCAGCCGGAGGCCAAGGCTTCAGTCAGGGCCTCCGTATCAACGAGTTCCCCTCGCCCTACATTGATGAGACGCGCTGACGGCTTCATGGCAGCCAGGACGTCGGCGTTGACCAGTCCCTTGGTCTCAGTGGTCAGCGGTGCGGCGAGCACGACGTAGTCGTAGTCGTGGAC
>NZ_JBDGML010000040.1:0-22591 GCF_057655195.1 Arthrobacter sp. Soil_N43 | reverse complement strand
CCGCTGGTCAACACGGCGCAGGACGCGGCAGCGGCGGTTGCGGCCGCCAAGTACCCGCCGATGGGCGGCCGCTCGTACGGGCCCATGCGCTCGGCACTGCGGATCGGGCCGGTTCCCGCCGAAGCGAACGCCGCCACCCTGGTGTTCGCGATGATCGAGACGCCGGACGGACTGGCGAACGTCAAGGAGATCTGCGCGACGCCGGGCCTCGACGGCATCTATGTGGGCCCCTCCGACCTGGCCATCGCCGTCGGCGGCGCCTTCCCGGGCGACCCCGCCATCGAAGCCGAGTTCAATGCCGCGCTGGAGACGGTCGCCGAGGCAGCAGCCTCCGCCGGAATTGCCGCCGGCATCCACACAGCCTCCGGCGACATCGCCGCCCTCAGGCTCCGCCAGGGGTACACCTTCACCACGGTGGCCTCGGACCTCACCCACCTCGAGTTGGCAGCCAAAGCCCACCTGGCCGCCGCAACCGCGAAGGACTGACCTGTGCCCACGATCCCCACGACGCCTACCCCCGCCACGCACAGCACTGAGTACAGCACCATCACCCCGGACGGTGCCCTGAAGCGTGCCGACGGCGCGGACTTTGCCTATCTCCCGGCGCCCACCGTCCAGAGCCACGCCGCGAACCTGCTGACCCTGCCGGACGGCCGGCTGGGATGCGTCTGGTTCGGCGGAACCCAGGAAGGCGTGCCGGACATTTCCATCTGGTTCTCCACGCTGGAACCGGGCAGCACGCAGTGGTCCGCCGCGGAGCAGCTCTCCAATGACGGCGCCCGCTCCGAACAGAACCCCATCCTGTTCACCGCACCCGCGCTTGCCGGTGAGGGCGAGGCCCTCTGGCTGCTCTACACCGCGCAGAAGGCGGGCAACCAGGACACCGCCGAGGTCCGCCGTCGGACGTCCACCGACAGTGGCCGGACCTGGGGACCAGTGGAGACGCTGTTCCCCGCCAACGAAACGGGCGGCGTCTTCGTCCGGCAACTGCCGGTGGTCCTGCCATCCGGCCGCCTGATCATCCCGATTTTCCGCTGCATCACCACGCCAGGCGAAAAGTGGGTGGGCAACAGCGACGACAGCGCCGTGATGATTTCCGACGACGCCGGCGCCACGTGGAGCGAAACCGTCCTGCCGGGCAGCCTGGGCTGCGTCCACATGAACATCCAGCCCGTGGCCGACGGCTCCCTGCTGGCCCTGTTCCGCAGCCGCTGGGCGGACTCGATCTACGAGTCCCGTTCCACCGACAACGGGTCCACGTGGAGCAAACCGGTCCCCACCGAACTGCCCAACAACAACTCCTCCATCCAGTTCACGGCGCTCGCCGACGGCCGGCTGGCGCTGGTCTACAACCACAGCCGCGCGGAGGAGAACACCGAACGCCGGCTCTCGCTGTACGACGAAATCGACGACGACGGGCTGGCTGAGGAACAGGGGCAGATCCCTGACGCACAGGGAGGACCGGCTGCGCCGGCCGGCGGTTCGCTCCCAGGCGGGGCCGCCGGCGACGGCGGTGAGCGCCGAGCCTTCTGGGGCACGCCCCGTTCGCCGATGACGCTGGCGATCTCCGAGGACTCGGGCCGCAGCTGGCCCGTCCGGCGGAATCTCGACGTTGGCGACGGCTACTGCCTCTCCAACAATTCCCGGGACGGCCTGAACAGGGAATACTCATATCCGTCCATCCATCAGGGCCCGGACGGCGCACTGAACATCGCCTACACGTACTTCCGCCAGGCCATCAAGTTCGTCCGCGTGGACCCGCAGTGGGCCTACGAGGGCAACACCACGCCCGGCGGGGACTCGTGACCGCTCCGCAGGCAGAGCGGCACGCGGTGGTCACCGGCTGCAGCTCAGGCATCGGCAAGGCGATCACCGAGCGGCTGCTGGCGGATGGCTGGTCCGTGACCGGGCTGAGCCGCAGGGAAGCGGCCCTCGGGCCCGGATTTCAATGGGTGCATGCGGACCTCAGCGATCCGGCCTCGCTGGCCGGCACCGTTGCGGGGGTGCGACCGGCCGACGCCCTGGTGCATGCCGCAGGGTTTCAGCGGACAGCGGTCCTGGGCGAACTGGATCCCGACGCCCTGACCGGCATGTTTACGGTCCACGTGGCCGCCGCCAGCGCCCTGGCCAACGCCCTGGTCCCGCGCATGCCGGACGGCGGCCGCGTACTGCTGATCGGCAGCCGGACGTCCACGGGCTTTCCGGGCAAGAGCCAATATGCCGCCACCAAGGCCGCGCTGCTGGGGATGGGGCGGACCTGGGCCCAGGAGCTCGCGCCCCGGGCCATCACCGTCAACGTCCTTTCCCCCGGGCCGACGGACACCCCCATGCTTTCCGATCCGGGACGCTCGGCGACGCCGCCGGTCATGCCGCCCCTGGGGGCGCTCGTGGATCCCGAGGACATCGCCGCACTCGCCGCCTTCCTGCTGGGTCCGCACGGCAAATCCATCACGGGCCAGAACTACGTGGTGTGCGGCGGGGCATCCCTGTGAACCGGTAGCCTGTTTAGCCCATAGCATGAGGACAGCGCGACCGCCCCGAAGGAGGAGCAGCATGACCACAGCCAAGGCCAGGCGGGAAGAGATCTACCATCTCGCCGTCACAACAGGGCTGGCATCAGTCGAGGACCTGTCGCGGCACTTCAACGTGACGGCCTCGACCATCCGACGGGACCTGGCGCACCTCAACACCCAGGGCAAGCTGGCGCGGACATATGGGGGCGCCGTTGCCCTCGGTGCGCATCCGGAGCCGTCCCTGCGGCAGCGCACGGGTGAGGCGTTCGAGCAAAAGCAGGCCATCGCCGCCTGGGCGGCGACTGAGATCCAGGACGGCGAAAACATACTGCTCGACGGCGGTTCGACGGCGGGCGCGCTCGCGCACGCCCTCCGGGAACGGGAAGGCTTGACGGTCGCCACACCCGGCATCAACACACTCCAGGAGCTTGCTGATTCTCCGGGCGTCCAGGTGGACTGCCTCGGCGGCAGGCTGCGCGGCGTCAGCCAGACGTTTGTCGGTCCGCTCGCCGAAGCTGCCTTGGAGCGCATGACCTTCGATCGGGTCTTCCTGGGCGCGGACGCGGTCACAGCAGAAGACGGCCTGTGCGAAGCTGACCACTCCCAGACACGGCTGAAGGAACTCGCGGCACGGCGCGGCGACGCCGTCTATGTGCTCGCGGATTCCACCAAGCTCGGCAAACGGCCGTTCCATGCCTGGGCGCGGATTCCGCTGCCCTGGACCCTCGTCACCGACAACCTTGCGGACGAGGCGCAGATAGAACTGTTCCGGAATTCCGGCGTGACCGTTCAGGTCGTAGACCTTGGCGGCACGGGCGCTGCGGAGGCGTCATGATCCCTCCCGGTCTCACGACTCCGGAGGTGATGATCGACGTCGACGTCCTCGACCGGAACATTGCCCGGATGGCATCAGCTACGCAGGCCCGCGGCCTTCGGCTCCGCCCGCACGCCAAGACCCACAAGGTACTGGAAATAGCGGAGCGGCAACTCGCGGCCGGGGCAGTCGGGCTGACCGTCGCCACCATCGGTGAAGCAGAAGTCTTCGCCAAGGCCGGAGTCGGGGACATCTTCATCGCCTACCCGCTGTGGGTGACAGAGTCCCAGGCGAAACGGCTGCGCAGCCTGACGGAAGCGTGCCGCATCACGGTGGGGGTGGACTCGGCGGAAAGCGCGTCCTTTATGGGGAAAAACCTCGGAGCCGACGCCGGCAGGGTTGCGGTCCTTGTGGAGCTCGACAGCGGACACCACCGCAGCGGAGCCCACCCGGACGAAGCCGCCGGGGTTGCGCGAGCGGCCGCCGATGCCGGGCTGGACGTGGCCGGCGTCTTCACGTTCCCGGGCCACAGTTATGCGCCGGGGATGCCGCTGGAGGCGGTCCGGCAGGAGGATGCAGCGCTGCGTCTGGGGGCTGACACGTTGGCGGCCGCAGGCTTCACGGTGAAAACCATCAGCGGAGGATCCACGCCCACGGCCATGCTCGAACGGGACACCGCGGCAACTGAACTGCGCCCCGGAGTTTATGTCTTTGGCGATGCCCAGCAGCTTGAGCTCGGACGGTGCGGGACCGATGACATCGCGCTGACGGTGGCCAGTACGGTGGTCAGCCACCACAAGACGGGTCCGGGTGAACCGGGACGCTTCATCATCGACTCAGGCAGCAAGGTCCTGGGCAGCGACCGCCCGGCGTGGGCCAGCGGCTACGGCCGGCTGCTCGACTATCCGGATGCGACCATTACCGCGCTGTCAGAACACCACGCCACGGTGCAATGGCCGCAGGGGCCTGCGCTGCCGGGCCGCGGCGACCTGCTCAGGGTGGTCCCCAACCATGTGTGCCTGACCATGAACCTGGTGGACGAGGTGGCGGTCGTCAGCCAGGGGGAGCCCGCAGGCCGGTGGACAGTTGCGGCCCGGGGAAAGAACAGCTGAGGCCCGCCGTCAGTAGCGCCGGGTGACCGCGGCCATGGGGCACTCGAAGCGCCGTCCGGCGGCGAGTCCCACGTCGTTGAGGTAACGCACGATGATGCCGTAGGAGGCGATAAGCGTGGTCTCCGTAAAGGGGATGTCGTGCGTCGCGCAGTACTGGCGCACGATCGCCGTCGCCTTGTGCAGCTGGGGACGCGCCATGTCGGGGAACAGGTGGTGCTCCACCTGGCGGTTGAGCCCGCCGAGCAGGATGTCCATGAACCTACCGCCCGAAATGTTGCGGGACGTAAGGACCTGGCGGCTGAGGAAATCCACGCGGCTGTCGGCGGGGAGGACCGGCATGCCCTTGTGGTTCGGAGCAAAGGATGCCCCCATGTAGAAGCCGAAGACGGCGAGCTGCACGGCGACGAAGGCGAAGGCCATGCCGAGCGGCAGGAATGTAAAGGCGAGCACGGGGATAACGCTCAGCCGTACCAACAGGATGGGCAGCTCCACCCAGCGGTGGTTCACTTTGGCCCGCCCGAAGATGAACCGGACCGAATCGATCTGCAGGCCCAGGCCCACCAGGAACAGCAGCGGAAAGAAGAGCCAGCCCTGCTTGCGCGTGAGGAAGGAGAGGCGGCCCTGGCGTTCAGCGGCGGCCTCTGTGTGGAAAACAATGGCCCCGGGAGCGATGTCCGGATCCTTGGAGATGACGTTGGGGTGGTTGTGGTGGGCCCCGTGTTTCTGCTCCCACCAGGAGTAGCTGATGCCGGCCACGGACGTGGCAATCAGCCGGGCGGACCAGTCGTTGGCGCGCCGGGAAGCGAAAATCTGCCGGTGGCCCGCTTCGTGGGCCAGGAAACTCAGCTGCGTGCAGATGATCCCGAGGGCCGCAGCGATCAGCAGCTGGAACCAGCTCTCTCCGATCAGGGCGAAGCCGAACCAGGTGGCTGCCATCAGGACGACCAGGCTGGAGAACACGGTGATGTAAAAGCCCTGGCGCCGCTCCAAGAGGCCGGCGGCCCGCACCGACTTAAGCAGGTCAGAGTAGCTCTGCGTGACGGGGTTGGCCTTGCGGACCCTGCTGGGCTGGCTGATCCGCGGCTGCGGGCGCTCGGAAGTGATGGTGGACGTCATGAACGGCGTGCCTCGTAACTGTTTACGGGCAACGCTGCTGCCGACGTTCGGCATGCGCGGAGTGGATCACCCTCACTCAAGGATACGCTCCCGCGCACCGTGCACGGTTCCGCTGCTACCGGCGCCGGGACTTTACCCAGCAGCAGAACGCACGCAGCATCTATGCATAAATATCGGGACCTATGCATACTCTTGCTGTATAGTCGTGGCATGACTATTTCTGTTGCCGTCTCCGGCGCGAGCGGTTATGCCGGCGGCGAGGTGCTCCGCCTTCTGTCCGGCCACCCTGACGTCACCATCGGTGCCATCACGGCGCACAGCAACGCCGGTTCCAGACTAGGCGAACTGCAGCCGCATCTCCATGGCCTGTCCAGCCGCATTCTGGAGGACACCACGGTGGAGAACCTGTCCGGGCACGACGTCGTGTTCCTCGCCCTGCCGCACGGGGCCTCCGCGGACATCGCCGCCCAACTGCCTGAAGGCACCGTGGTGATTGACGCCGGAGCGGACCACCGGCTTGAGGATGCCGCCGCGTGGGAGAAGTTCTACGGCTCAGCCCATGCCGGGACCTGGCCCTACGGCCTGCCCGAGCTGCCGGGCCAGCGGGAGAAGCTCCGGGGCGCCAAACGGATCGCCGTCCCCGGCTGCTACCCGACGTCGGCCCTGCTGGCACTCACGCCCGGCTTCGCCGCCGGGCTGCTGCAGGGCGACGACGTCGTCATCGTCGCCGCCTCCGGCACGTCAGGGGCCGGCAAGGCCGCCAAGGTCAACCTGATCGGCTCCGAGGTCATGGGATCCATGAGCCCCTATGGAGTGGGCGGCGGCCACCGCCACACCCCGGAGATCGAGCAGGGGCTGTCCAACGCCGGGGGAGAGGCCGTGACCGTATCGTTCACGCCCACGCTGGCACCGATGAGCCGCGGCATCCTCACTACCGCCACCGCGAAGGTCAAGCCCGGCGTCGGGGCCGATGACCTCCGCAGTGCGTGGTCCGAGGCCTACGACGATGAGCCGTTCGTCCACCTGCTTCCGCAGGGCCAGTGGCCTTCCACGAAATCCGTGCAGGGGTCCAACCATGCGGCCATGCAGCTGGCCTTCGACGCGCACACCGGCCGCGTGATTGTCACCTGCGCCATCGACAACCTGACCAAGGGGACCGCGGGCGGCGCCGTGCAGTCCATGAACATTGCCCTCGGCCTGGCGGAAACCGCCGGCCTCAACCTGCAGGGAGTTGCCCCGTGACCGTTACCGTGCCCCAGGGATTCCGCGCCGCCGGCGTCAAGGCAGGCCTCAAGGCCTCCGGAAACCCGGACCTCGCCCTCGTGGTCAACGACGGCCCCTCCAAGGCTGCCGCAGCCGTTTTCACCTCCAACCGCGTGGCCGCCGCGCCCGTCCACTGGTCGCGCCAGGTGGTGTCTGACGGCCGCGTGGACGCCGTCATCCTCAACTCGGGCGGGGCCAACGCCTGCACCGGGCCGCAGGGCTTCCAGAACACGCACACCACGGCCGAGAAAACGGCCGAGGTCCTCGGCATTTCCGCCACAGACGTCTTTGTCTGCTCCACCGGCCTCATCGGTGAGCAGCTGCCCATGGACAAGATCGTCCCCGGGATCGACGCCGTGGCAGCCGCACTCAGCGATGACGGCGGCGCGGAGGCCGCAGCGGCCATCATGACCACGGACACGGTGCCCAAGCAGGCAGTCTTCACCGGAACCGACGCCGAGGGGAACGGATTCAGCATCGGCGGCATCGCCAAGGGTGCCGGCATGCTCGCACCCGGGCTCGCCACCATGCTGGTGGTCCTCACCACGGATGCCGACGTCCCGGCTGAAATGCTCGACGTCGTCCTCCGCGACGCCACGCGCGTCACCTTCGACCGGGCGGACTCCGACGGCTGCATGTCCACCAACGACACCGTGGTCCTGATGGCCTCCGGAGCCTCCGGTGCCGTGCCGTCCGCCGAGACGTTCAGCGAGGGACTCACCCAGGTGTGCGCCGAACTGGCCCGCAAGCTGATCGGCGACGCCGAAGGCGCCAGCCACGACATCGCCGTGCGCACGTTCAACGCGGCCAGCGAACGCGACGCCGAAACCGTCAGCCGTGCCGTGGCGCGCTCCAACCTCTTCAAGGCGGCCATCTTCGGCAAGGACCCCAACTGGGGACGCGTCCTGTCGGCCGTCGGAACAACTGACGCCGTCTTCGAGCCCGACGCGCTGAACGTGTCCATGAACGGCATCCAGATCTGCCAGAACGGCAGCATCGGCCAGGACCGCAAGCTGGTGGACCTCGAACCGCGCGAAGTGCACGTGGACATTGACCTGCAGGCGGGCAGCGCGGAAGCCACCATCTGGACCAACGACCTCACTCACGACTACGTGCACGAGAACAGCGCTTACTCAAGCTAGATCCACCAGCCACCCCTGGAGAGAACAGCAGCATGAACACCCAGACCCGCGAGACCACGTCCATGAGCGATGCCCAGGGCAAAGCCGGCACGCTGATCGAAGCCCTGCCCTGGATCCAGCGTTTCGCCGGAAGCACCATGGTGATCAAATACGGCGGCAACGCCATGGTCAACGATGAGCTGCGCCGCGCCTTCGCCGAAGACGTCGTTTTCCTGCACCACGTGGGCATCCACCCCGTGGTGGTGCACGGCGGCGGACCGCAGATCAATGCCATGCTGAGCCGGCTCGGCATCGAGTCCGAGTTCAAGGGCGGCCTGCGCGTCACCACCCCGGAAGCGATGGATGTGGTGCGCATGGTCCTCACCGGCCAGGTGGGCCGCGAACTCGTGGGCCTCATCAATTCCCACGGGCCCTACGCCGTGGGCATGTCCGGCGAGGACGGCGGGCTGCTCCGTGCGGTCCGCACGGGAACCGTGGTCGACGGCGAAGAGGTGGACCTTGGCCTGGTGGGCGAAGTGGTGGGCGTCAACCCGGAGGGAATCGTTGACATCCTGGCCGCTGGCCGGATCCCTGTCATCTCCACGGTTGCCCCGGAGATATCCGAAGACGGCAACACCACCGGACAGGTGCTCAACGTCAACGCCGACACGGCGGCGGCCGCCGTCGCGTCGGCCCTGGGCGCCTCCAAACTCGTCATCCTCACCGACGTCGAGGGCCTGTACGCGAACTGGCCGGACAAGTCATCGCTCATCTCGTCGGTAACGGCTTCGGAACTGCGGGAGATGCTGCCGCGCCTTGAGTCCGGCATGATCCCCAAGATGGCGGCCTGCCTGAAAGCCATTGACGACGGAGTTGAGCGCGCACACATCGTCGACGGCCGCCTGCCGCACTCGATGCTCCTGGAAACCTTCACGACCGCCGGCATCGGCACCCAAGTGGTCCCGGACGAGGAAGTGAACGCATGAGCCACCTTGAAGATCTCGACAAGCTCGATCACCGGAGCCCGGTGGTTGAGCAGTCCCCGGTGGTTGAGCTTGTCGAAACCACAGGCCACTCCAGCGGCGCCGACTGGCTGGCCCGCTACTCGACCTCGCTCATGGGTGTGTTCGGCACGCCGCAGCGCGTCCTGGTCCGCGGGGCCGGCTGCCTTGTCTGGGACGCCGACGGCAAGGAGTACCTGGACCTGCTCGGCGGCATCGCCGTCAACGCCTTGGGACACGCCCATCCGTTCGTGACCTCGGTGATCGCCAGCCAGCTGGCCACGCTGGGGCATGTCTCCAACTTTTTCACCAGCCCCACGCAGATCGCGCTGGCCGAGAAGCTGCTGGCACTGAGCAAGGCGCCGGCAGGCTCGAAGGTCTTCTTCACGAACTCCGGCACCGAGGCCAACGAGGCAGCCTTCAAACTGGCCCGCCGGAATTCCGGTTCTCCCGCCGGGGAGGCCGGCGGCAGGCCCAGGACCCGGATCATCGCGCTCGAGGGCGCGTTCCACGGCAGGACCATGGGTGCACTGGCGCTCACCGCGAAGGAAGCCTACAGGGCGCCCTTCGAGCCGATGCCCGGCGGGGTGGAGCACATCCCGTTCGGCGACATCGACGCGCTCCGGAACGCCGTGGACGACACTGTGGCCGCGGTCTTCCTGGAACCCATCCAGGGCGAGGCAGGGGTCCGGCCACTTCCCGCCGGGTACCTGCAGGCGGCCCGCGAGCTCACGTCGCAGGCCGGTGCCCTGCTGATCCTGGATGAAGTGCAGACAGGCATCGGCCGCACCGGAAAGTGGCTGGCCAGCGAAGACGCCGGGATTGTTCCCGACGCCGTCACCCTGGCCAAGGGGCTCGGCGGCGGCTTCCCCATCGGCGCCCTCGTGACGTTCGGGGAGAAGACCTCGTCCCTCCTGACAGCGGGGCAGCACGGCACCACGTTCGGCGGAAACCCTGTGGCCACGGCCGCGGCCCTGGCCACGCTGCATGCGGTGGAAAACCAGCACGTGCTGGACAACGTCCGGAAGGTGGGGGACCACGTCCGCGCTGCCCTGGCCGCCGTCGACGGCGTCACGGAGGTCCGCGGGGAGGGACTCCTGATCGGCTTCGACCTCGACGCCGATGTTGCCCCCGCCGCCGTGACGGCCGCGCTCGACGCCGGGTTCATCATCAACAGCCCCGGGCCGCGGACCATCCGCCTGGCCCCGCCGCTGATCCTCACGGAAGACCAGGCAGACCGTTTCCTCGCCGCCCTTCCGGCCATCCTGCAAACCGCAAAGGACGCACAGTGACCTCAGCAACCGCTTCCCAACCCGCGACCCGCCACTTCCTCAAGGACACCGACCTCAGCCCGGCTGAACAGGCCGAAGTCCTGGAGCTGGCCGTCCGCATGAAGGCAGCGCCTTACAGCGTCCAGCCGTTCGCCGGGGAAGGCAGCGGGCGCAAGACCGTGGCCGTCATCTTCGACAAGACCTCCACCCGCACCCGTGTGTCGTTCGCCGCCGGCGTGGCGGACATGGGCGGCAACGCCCTGATCATCAACCCGGGTGAGGCGCAGATTGGCCACAAGGAATCCGTGGAGGACACCGCCAAGGTGCTGGAGCGCATGGTCTCCACCATCGTGTGGCGCACGGGTGCCCACTCTGGCCTCGTCGCCATGGCGGAAAACTCGCGCGTGCCCGTCATCAATGCCCTGTGCGATGACTACCACCCCTGCCAGCTGCTGGCGGACCTGCTGGCCGTCAAGGAGCACAAGGGTGAACTCAAGGGGCTCACCATGGCCTACCTCGGGGACGCAGCCAACAACATGGCCAACTCCTACCTGCTGGCTGGTGTCACGGCGGGGATGCATGTTCGCATCGCCGGCCCGGAGGGATACCTGCCGGCGGCAGGCATCGTCGAGTCAGCCAGGGAGCGCGCGGCAGAATCAGGCGGCTCCGTGCTCATCACCACCGATGCGCAGGAAGCCCTCAAGGGCGCCGACGTCGTGGCCACCGACACCTGGGTCTCGATGGGCCAGGAGGCCGAAAAGGAAGCCCGGCTCCAGCTGTTCCGCGAGTACTCCGTGGACGAGGCGGCCATGGCACTGGCGGCGGAAGACGCCGTCGTGCTCCACTGCCTCCCCGCCTACCGCGGCTACGAGATCTCTGCGGCCGTCATCGACGGCCCGCAGTCCATCGTCTGGGATGAGGCGGAAAACCGCCTGCACGCCCAGAAGGCGCTGATGGCCTGGCTCATGCACCGGTCCGGGCTGGCCGTTGTTGACGGACTGCCGCCCGTGGCGGGGCAGGCCTAGTTGTCTGTCCAGCCGCCGGTGCCGGGCGCGAGTCCGGCCACCAAGACGGCCCGCCAGGCGCGGATCACCGCGATCCTGACAGGCGAGTCGGTGCGCTCCCAGGCAGAGCTGGCGGCCCTGCTCGCGGACGACGGCGTGCAGGTCACGCAGGCCACCCTGTCCCGTGACCTCGTGGAGCTCGGGGCCGTGCGGGTCCGCGGGAAGGAAGGCGTCCTGGTCTACGCGGTTCCCGGCGAGGGCGGCGAAAGGGCGGCGAAGAGCGGGGTCAGCCAGGAAATCCTCGACGCCCGGCTGTCCAGGCTGTGCGGGGAACTGCTGGTCACCGCCGAGGCGTCGGCCAACATCGCCGTGCTGCGCACGCCTCCCGGGGCGGCGAACTTCCTGGCCCTCGCGATAGACCATTCGGTCATGCCGTCCATCCTGGGCACCATCGCGGGAGACGACACCGTGCTGCTGGTCGCCCGCGATCCGCAGGGCGGGCCGGAACTGGCCGCGCGCTTTTTGCAGCTCGCGGAGGAAGCCGGCCAGTAAGCCGGGACAGCACGTTTTCAAATTGGGCCCGGCACAGCGGTGTGACAGGCTTTTCATCAGACAAACAAGTTCAACCAACCAACTAAGGAGCATTTGACGTGACTGAACGTATTGTTCTGGCCTACTCCGGTGGCCTGGATACTTCCGTAGCCATCGGCTGGATCGGTGAAGCCACCGGCGCCGAGGTCATCGCCGTGGCGGTCGACGTCGGACAGGGCGGCGAATCGCTGGAGACTATCCGCCAGCGCGCCCTGGGCTGCGGCGCCGTCGAAGCCTACGTGGCGGACGCGAGCGACGAGTTCGCCAACGAATACTGCATGCCCACGCTGCAGGCCAACGCGCTGTACCAGGGCCACTACCCGCTGGTCTCCGCGATTTCCCGCCCGGTGATCGTCAAGCACCTCGTCAAGGCGGCGCGTGAGTTTGGCGCCACCACCGTGGCCCACGGCTGCACCGGCAAGGGCAACGACCAGGTCCGCTTCGAAGTGGGCATCCAGACCCTCGGCCCGGACCTGAAGTGCATCGCGCCGGTCCGCGACCTCGCCCTGACCCGCGACAAGGCCATCGCCTTCGCCGAGGAAAAGGGACTGCCGATCGAGACCACCAAGAAGAACCCCTACTCGATCGACCAGAACGTCTGGGGACGCGCCGTCGAAACCGGCTACCTCGAGGACATCTGGAACGCCCCCACCAAGGACATCTACGACTACACCGCCACGCCGGAGTTCCCGCCGGCCCCGGACGAGGTCACCATCACCTTCGAAGCCGGCGTTCCGGTAGCGATCGACGGCGTCAAGGTCACCCCGCTGCAGGCCATCAAGGAACTCAACCGCCGTGCCGGTGCGCAGGGCGTGGGCCGCATCGACGTCGTCGAGGACCGCCTCGTGGGCATCAAGTCCCGCGAAATTTACGAGGCTCCCGGCGCCATGGCACTGATCACGGCCCACAAGCACCTCGAGGACATCACCATCGAGCGTGAGCAGGCCCGCTTCAAAGCCACTGTTGGGCAGCGCTGGGCCGAACTGGTCTACGACGGCCAGTGGTTCTCCCCGCTCAAGCGCTCCCTCGACGCCTTCATCGCCGACACCCAGCGCTACGTCTCCGGTGACATCCGCATGGTGCTGCACGGCGGCCAGGCGATCGTCAACGGACGCCGTTCCGAGACCTCGCTGTACGACTTCGACCTCGCCACCTACGACACCGGCGACACGTTCGACCAGTCCATGGCACGCGGCTTCATCGAGCTGTGGGGCATGTCCGCCAAGGTTGCCTCCGGCCGCGACATCCGCGTCGCAGGAAAGTAAAAATCGGTGGTTGAGCAAAAACCTACCCCCGGGCAGAACCCGGTGGTTGAGCCTGTCGAAACCCAGGTTTCGACAGGCTCAACCACCGGCTCGACGAACACGGGTGCGTTGTGGGGCGGCCGGTTCGCCGGCGGCCCGGCGGACGCACTGGCGGCGCTGAGCAAGTCCACGCACTTTGACTGGCGGCTGGCCCGCTACGACATCGCCGGCTCCACGGCGCACGCCCGCGTGCTGCACAAGGCCGGGCTGCTGGACGATGCCGAGCTTGAGGGCATGCTGTCCGCCCTCAGGCAGCTGGACGAGGACGTCGCCTCCGGCGCCTACCTGCCGGCGGAGTCCGACGAGGATGTCCACGGATCGCTGGAACGGGGCCTGATTGAGCGCGCCGGCACGCAGCTGGGCGGCAAGCTCCGCGCCGGACGGTCGCGCAACGACCAAGTGGCCACGCTCGGCCGCATGTTCCTGCGCGACCACGCCCGGATCATCGCCCGTGGGGTGCTGGCCACCATCGATGCGCTCGTGGAGCAGGCCAAGGCGCACCAGGGCGTGGCCATGCCCGGCCGCACGCACCTGCAGCACGCCCAGCCGGTTCTGCTGAGCCACCACCTGCTGGCCCACGCATGGGCGCTGCTGCGGGATGTGCAGCGGCTGCAGGACTGGGACAAGCGCGCGGGTGTCTCGCCTTACGGCTCCGGCGCCCTCGCCGGCTCCTCGCTGGGCCTGGACCCGGAGGCCGTCGCGGCGGACCTCGGGTTCTTCTCGGCGGTCCACAACTCGATCGATGGCACCGCGTCCCGCGACGTCTTCGCCGAGTTCGCGTGGGTGTGCTCCATGATCGGTGTGGACCTCTCGCGCGTGTCCGAGGAGGTCATCCTGTGGGCCACCAAGGAGTTCTCCTTCGTCACCCTGCATGATTCGTATTCCACCGGATCGTCGATCATGCCGCAGAAGAAGAACCCGGACGTGGCGGAACTGGCCCGCGGCAAGGCCGGACGCCTGATCGGCAACCTGACCGGCCTGCTGGCAACCCTGAAGGGCCTGCCGCTCGCGTACAACCGCGACCTGCAGGAGGACAAGGAACCGGTGTTCGACGCCGCGGACACCCTGGAAGTGCTCCTCCCGGCGGTCTCGGGCATGATCGCCACCCTGAAGTTCAACAGGGAGCGGATGGAATCGCTGGCCCCGCAGGGCTTCGCGCTGGCCACGGACATCGCCGAATGGCTGGTCCGCCAGGGCGTTCCGTTCCGCGAGGCGCATGAGCTCTCCGGTGCCGCTGTGAAGCAGGCCGAAAGCCGCGACGTCGAGCTGTGGGACCTGACGGATGAGGAGTACGCCGCCATTTCGGAGCACCTGACGCCCGACGTCCGCACGGTCCTCAGCACCGAGGGTTCCCTCAACAGCCGCAACTCGCAGGGCGGCACCGCACCGGCCGCCGTCGAACGCCAGCTGGCCGCGCTGGAAGGCGAGCTGGCCGGCGTGCGGGAGTACGCCGGATAGCAGCACCACGCTCTCTCAGTTGTTGCAGCTTTTGGCCAAACGCTCCCTCACTTTCCGCAAGAAAGTGAGGGAGCGTTGCCGATATTCACGCAACAACTGCGAGAGCGTTGTGGGTTTAGCGCCGAAGACTCCCTGCTGTCATGGCTGGCGCGGAGCCTGTGTTAAGGCAGATTAACTCTCCGCTACGATTGCCGTATGACCGCAATCACACCTGACACGGTTCTCGCCGAACTCCACAAAGCGGCCGACGCCGTTGCCTCCCTCGCCGCAAAGCTCACCCAGGAAGACGTCCCGGCACCCTCCCTGCTGGCGGGCTGGACCCGCGGACATGTGCTCGCGCACATCACCGGCATCTCGAACGCCATGGCCCGCCAGCTCGAATTCGCCGCCCGCGGCGAAACAGTGGAGCTGTACGACGGCGGCTACGACGGCCGCACGAATGCCATCGAGGCGGCTGCCGGCCATGGCATCGACGAACACCGCCGCGACCTCACCGCAGCGCTCGAGCGGGCGCTGCATGCCTTCGATTCGCTGGAGCCGAGCGGCTGGCAGGTTCCCATTTCCTACCGCGGGGGAGTGGTGCTGGACGGCGGCCTGGCCCTGTGGCGCGAGCTCGTGATCCATGCGTCCGACCTTGGCGCCGGGCGCGGGCCGGAAACCTGGAGCAGGCAGTTCTGCGAACACCTCTTCGATTTCCTGTCGGCCCGTGTGCCCGAGGGGCAGAGGCTTGTGCTCCAGCCCCTCGGCCTGCCGCCTGTGGCAATCGGCGCCGGCGGGCGCTCCATTGTCATCAGCGGAATGGTCACCGACATTGCGGCCTGGCTCGCGGGCCGCGAACCTTCGTTGGGCAGCCTGCGCGCCTCTGCGGCGGCCGACGGCGTGGACCTGCCGGAGCTGCTGCCGTGGCCGTCGGGCGTTCCGGCGCCTAAATAGGGACGCCGTAGGGACGCGGCCGGAGGCCGCCTGGGGGCGCCGCCTGGCCTAGCGCGCCTGCGCTGTGAGGGATTCCGCCGTGGGTGATGCCGCTGTCAGAGCATCCCTTTCGCGGGCCAGCAGGCTTTCCTTGATCCGCAGGCCCCACCGGAAGCCGCCCAGCGTGCCGTCGGTGCGGACCACCCGGTGGCACGGTACGAACAGCGCCGCGGCATTGAAGGCGCATGCACTGGCCGCGGCGCGCACCGCTTTGGCGTTGCCGGACAGCTCTGCATACTCGGTGTAGGTCACCGGCGCTCCGGGGCGTACGGTCCGCAGGACATCCCAGGCGTGCGCCCGGAACGGACCGGACTTCTGCAGCACCGGCACGCTCATGGCAGGGGCCGGGTTGCCGGCGTAGAAGGCGTCCACGGCCGCGGAAATGGGGCCGAGGCCGTCCACGTTCTCGTAGCCAGCCGGCAACAGCTCGGGGTGGATCTGGCCGGTCAGTTCACCCGCATCCGCCGTCCAGCCCGAAGCCAGCACAACACCGTCGCGGGCGATGATGGTAAACGGGCCGTCCGGAGTTGCCATGGTGAGCAGCTGCGCCTTGATGGCCGTGTCCGTGTGCTCGACTTTCATGTTCTGTGCCTTCATGTCGGTGCCTTTGCGGCGGTGGTTGTGGTGGATTTCGGGGCAGCCGCGGCCGCCCTCCAGAGGTGCATGGTGGCATAGGACCGCCACGGGCTGACTTCAGAGAAGTCGGAGGACAGGGTGGCGGTGTCGGCGCCCTGCCCGTTCGAGACTGCGTCGGCTGACAGCGCCCGGATTCCGTTGCGGACCGCGGCGTCGTTGGCGAGATAGATGTCCGGGGAGCCGATCACGCGCATCGCCACGTACCCCACGGTCCAGGGTCCGACACCCGCCAGCGGGAGGAGCTTCGATCGCAGCCCCGGCAGGTCATCCCCGTAGCCCAGCTCCAGGTCTCCGGCAGCCAGTGCGGCCGCGGCCGCCATGAGTGAGTCTATTCTGCGTTGCGGCCCGCGCAGCAGTTCCCTGCCGGCTGCCGAGATTTGCTCGGCCGTGGGGAACATCCTGTCCAGGCCGTCACCGGCGACAGCACTGGGGCTGCCCGCCATGGAAAGCTGCGTGAGCGCCGTTCGTGCCGCGGCAACCGTAATCTGCTGGCCGATCATGGCCCGGATCAGCAGTTCCTGCGGATCCAAGGCGCCAGGCATGCGCAAGCCGGGTGCCGCGGCCACCGCCCTGGAAAGCCGGGGATCAGCGGCGAGGGCGTCGTCGATCGCGACAGGGTCGGCGTCGAGATCGAAGAGGCGGCGCACCCTGCTCAGCAGGGCCGGGAGATCGCGCAGGTCCACTGCGGCGATGGTGAGCACCAGCGGACGCCCCGGGGTCTCGGCGCCGTACTCCACGGTGAACCGGGCGTCGCCGTGGGGCAGCCGCAGGCAGCGGCCGTACGACGTCGGCGTGCCGGCCTCGATCCCCGGGATGGAGCGGAGGGCCAAGAAGGTGAAAATCCCCGGGTCGAAGGGCTTCCTGTAGGGCAGATTGAGGGTGAGCGCCGTGCTGGCCGCCGGCGCTGGATGGCGGTGCGCTGTGGCGCGAAGCGCTGTCGGTGTCATGGCGAAGACTTCGCCCACGGTCTCGTTGAACTGGCGCACGCTGCTGAAACCGGCAGCAAAGGCGATGTCCGCAAGCTTCATGGACGTGGACACCAGCAACGTGCGGGCGGTCTGTGCCCTGCCGGCCCGTGCCAGTGAGAGCGGACCGGCCCCGAGCTCATGGCTCAGGATCCTGTTCAGCTGCCGGGATGAGTATCCCAGGCGTGCAGCCAGCCCTTCCACGCCGTCGCGGTTGATCACACCGTCGTTGATGAGCCGCATGGCCCGGCCCGCGACGTCCGAGCGGACGTTCCAGGCGGGGGTTCCCGGGACGGCCTCGGGCAGGCAGCGCTTGCAGGCACGGTAGCCGGCTTCGTGCGCGGCGGCCGACGTTTCGTAGAATGTGACGTTCTCCGCTTTTGGCGTCTTCGCCGGGCACGAGGGCCTGCAGTAGATGCCCGTGGTCCGCACCGCCGTGTAGAACTGCCCGTCGAAACGGGTGTCCCGTGCGTCGATGGCGCGGTAGCGCTGCCAGAAGTCCATGACTCCATCCTGTCAGCCGGCAGAGTGTGCGGCTAGCGGAAATCGGACATGGCCGTGCGCGTGTGCGGCTGCCCGTGGCCCGCGCCCGCACCAGAAACGGCTTGGGTAAAGTCGGGGCATGACCACCAGCGGACCCATGCGGCAATTCTTGTCCGGCGATGCGCGGGAAATCGCCCCGCTGCTCCTGGGGTCGGTCCTGACCCACACGAGCGCGGAGGGACCCGTCGCCGTCCGCATCACTGAGCTTGAGGCCTACATGGGCCCTGTGGATTCCCTCCATCCTGACCCCGGCTCCCATACGTACCGCGGACCCACCCGCAGGAATGCCCCGATGTTCGGCCCGGCGGGCCATCTCTACGTCTACTTCACGTACGGCATGTACTACTGCGCCAACATCGTGTGCGGACCGGCCGGCCACGCTTCCGCTGTCCTGTTGCGCGCGGGCGAAATAGTTGAGGGCCGGGAACTGGCCCTGGAGCGGCGGCCCACGTCGAAATCCGCCAAGGACCTGGCCAGCGGTCCCGCCAGGCTCGCCACGGCGCTCGGGCTGACTACCGAGGACAGTGGCCGGGACGCCCTGAGCCCGCCGTTCGGGCTGGCCTTGCCGCCTGCACCCGCCGCGCACGTCAGCACGGGCCCGCGGGTGGGCGTCGCCGGGCACGGCGGCACCCACGACTATCCGTGGCGCTTCTGGTTGACGGGGGACCCCACCGTGTCCCGCTACAAGGCGGCGAAGGCGCGCCCGGCGCGCTGATTCACGTAGCGAAGCGCTGATTCCTGCTCGCCCCGTCAGATAACCTGCTGTATGCAGTTCAACAGCCGCCACGGACACCGAAATGGTTGTAGAATGGACGGTCTGTCTTTTGCGATAGGGGAACGTTTAAATGCTCGACGCCGATTTGGCCCACGAACGGGACTATGTGGCCGGTCTGTATGCCCGGCTTGATGAATTGCGCGAGGAAAAACGCGCCCAGCTGGCACAGGTGCGCCGCGCTGGCGCAGTGGGCACCATGCAGAACGTTTCCGAACGCGACGCCTTCGCGGCCCTCTACGAGGACCGTCTGGCCCAGCTCGACGCCGTCGACGACCGCCTGGTGTTTGGCCGGCTGGACCTCGACTCAGGAGAGGCGCAGTACATCGGCCGCATCGGCCTGACCACCGAGGATCTGCAGCGCCTCATGGTGGACTGGCGTGCGCCCGAAGCAGGGCACTTTTACCAGGCCACGGCCTTTGACCGCCAGGGCGTGCGCCGGCGCAGGCACCTGATCCTGCAGGGGCGCGAGGTCAAAGCCATCGAGGACGACGTCCTGGACGCGGACATGCTGGCGGACAACGAGTCCCTGCAGGGCGAAGGCGCGCTGCTCGCCGCCCTGAACTCCAAGCGGACCGGCCGGATGTCGGACATCGTCGGCACCATCCAGTCCGAACAGGACCGCATCATCCGCTCCTCCATCTCCGGTGCCCTCGTGGTCCAGGGTGGGCCGGGCACGGGCAAGACCGCCGTGGCGCTGCACCGCGCTGCGTACCTGCTCTACACGCACCGGGACCGGCTCAAGACAGCCGGCGTGCTGCTGGTGGGACCGTCGTCGTCCTTCATGAAGTACATCGAACGCGTCCTGCCGTCGCTCGGCGAAACCGGCGTCGTGATGGCAAGCGTTGGGCGGCTCATGCCAGGCATCAACGCCATCCCCGAGCCGGAGGCCGATGTTGCTGCCATCAAGGGGCGGCTGGACATGGCCGACGTCATTGCCAACGCGGTGGCCAACCGGCAGCGCATCCCTGCCGAAAACCGGATTCTCGAAGTGGACGGCCGAAAGCTGGTCCTCACGCCCCGGCAGGTCCGCCGCGCCCGGGAACGGGCCCGCTCCACCGGCAAGCCCCACAACGAAGCACGCGTCACGTTCGTCAAAATCCTGCTCCGCGAACTGACGGAGCAGATAACGGAGCTCGTGGAAGCGGGCAACATCGGCAACAACGCAGACCGGTCCTATCTTGCCGAGGACGTCCGCTCCGCCAGGGACGTCCGCATTGCACTGAACCTCTGCTGGATGCCGATGACGCCCGAAAAGCTGGTCAGCGAACTGCTGAGCAAGCCGGCCCTCCTGGAGGCCTGCACGCCCAAGCTCACCGCGCGGGAACGCGAGCTCCTGCTCCGCGCACCGGATGCCCCGTGGACCGAGGCCGACGTGCCACTCCTTGACGAGGCGGCCGAACTCCTCGGCGAGCTCGATCCCGCTGCCGGGCGCGGACTCGCCCAGCAGGAGCACGACCGCGCCCGGGACCTGGCAAACGCCCGGCAGACGCTCGTCAACATGGAGACGGCCGGCGTGGATGTCCTCATGTCCGCGGAGGAACTCGTTGAGCAGAACCAGGAGCGCGAGGCACGGTTGACCGCGGCCGAGCGGGCCACCAGCGACCGCACCTGGGCGTTTGGCCATATCGTGGTGGATGAGGCGCAGGAACTGTCGCCGATGCAGTGGCGCCTCCTCGTCCGGCGCTGCCCGCTCAAATCTTTCACGATCGTGGGGGACATCGCCCAGACCAGCTCCGTGGCCGGAGCCAATTCGTGGCAGGGTGCCCTCGGCCCGCTGTTCGGCGACCGCTGGCAGCTCGAAGAGCTCACCGTGAACTACCGGACGCCGTCGCAGATTGCCGAGTCGGCTGCGCGGATGGCGAACGCTGCCGGGCTCGTGGTGTCCGCACCGAAGGCGGTCCGTGAGGGCCGCTGGTCGCCCATCATCGACCGGGTGGATCCGGGCAGCCTCGTAAGCCGGCTGGTGGAGGTGCTGCCGGAGGAGCTGGACGCGATCGACGGCGGCCTGCTTGCGGTGATTGCCGACGGGGACCTCCTGCCCGAAGCCACGTCAGCACTGCGCGGCGTCTACGGGCGCCGCATCGGCACCGGCGCCGGCAGCTACGAACAGGACGTTGTCGTCATCAGCCCCAGGGAAGCCAAGGGCCTGGAATTCGACGCCGTAGTGGTCCTTGAACCGTCCACGATGCTCAATCATGAACATGGCAGGGTCGGCGACCTCTACGTAGCCATGACGCGGCCCACGCAGCGGCTCCGGCTGATCGCAGGTGCGGGCATTCCGGCGGGCATCGAACGCTGAGATTGTTCGGGGTGCTTGGGGGCGGCCGCAGGCGGCCGATCCTGCTAACTTAGAAGGCGTGTCACACCTAAACGACCTCGAATCCCAGCAGAACGACCCCAGCTTCGCCAATGTCTGGCAGGAGCTCAAATGGCGCGGACTTGTCCACGTGTCCACCGATGAGGTGGAACTGGAAAAGCTCCTCGCGGGAGACCCGGTCACGTATTACTGCGGGTTCGACCCCACGGCCCCGAGCCTTCACCTGGGGAACCTGGTCCAGCTCCTCCTCATGAGGCGCCTCCAGCTGGCAGGCCACAAGCCCCTGGGCCTCGTGGGCGGCTCCACTGGCCTGATCGGTGACCCGCGGCCGACGGCGGAGCGCACCCTGAACACGAAGGACACAGTTTCGGAGTGGGTCGGCTACCTGCAGGCCCAGGTGCGGCGCTTCCTGAGCTTTGACGGTGCCAATGCTGCACGCATGGTGAACAACCTCGACTGGACCGCGCCGCTGAGTGCCATCGACTTCCTGCGCGAGATTGGAAAGCACTTCCGTGTGAGCACGATGCTGCGCAAAGACGCCGTGGCATCGCGGCTGAGCTCCGATGAGGGCATCAGCTACACGGAGTTCAGCTACCAGATCCTGCAGGGGATGGACTACCTGCAGCTCTACCGCGACTACGGCTGTGTGCTGCAGACGGGAGGCTCCGATCAGTGGGGAAACCTGACGAGCGGCACGGAGCTCATCCGCAAGGTGGAGGGGAAGACCGTGCACGCTCTCGGCACCCCGCTCATCACCAACGCCGACGGCACGAAGTTCGGCAAGAGCGAAGGCAATGCGATCTGGCTGGACCCGGCCATGTGCAGCCCCTACGCCTTCTACCAGTTCTGGCTGAACACTGCCGACGCCGACGTTGTTGACCGGCTCAAGGTCTTCACTTTCCTGAACCGCGCCGAGATCGAGGCGATCGGGGTGTCCGTTGCCGAGCGTCCCTTTGCCCGCGAGGGCCAGCGCCGGCTCGCGTACGAAGTGACCTCGCTGGTCCATGGGGTCGAAGCGACTGAAAAGGTCATTGCGGCATCGGCTGCGGTCTTTGGCCACGGGGACCTGTCGGGACTGGACGAGCAGACGCTCGCTGCGGCGACGTCCGAGCTGCCCTCTGCCTCGGTGGACGGGGCGGCCCTGGGCATCATCGACCTGCTGGTTGCATCAGGTCTGTCGGAGAGCAAGTCTGCCGCGCGCAGGATCGTTGGCGAAGGCGGCGCCTACGTCAACAACGCCAAGGTGTCGGACCCCGACGCTGTGATTGCACGGTCCGAACTGCTGCACGGCAAATACCTGCTGTTGCGCAGGGGAAAAAAGAACCTGGCCACCGTCCAGGTATTGGGTAGCTAGCACCACGATCCCTTCATTGCACGCTCCTCCGCAGCCGATTTGCACGGCCGCGGGGGAGCGTGTAATGTCTTCTGAGTCGCCGCCGCTGAGTGGTGACAAACCCCCTTCACTGAGAAGCAATTCTTCATGTGCAAAGCACTGAATGAAGAAAGGCTTCCAATAGTGTTGGGCGGATTCGTTTCACGGAAGTGAATATCGGGAAAACAACCGGATTTGCAAAGTGAAAATGAATGAAATAAGCTATAAACATCGCAGCGAAGAAATGCGAAACAAAAGAAATTAGCGAACTGAATCGCGAATTGTTTCGAGAAGTATTCGAATGTGTCTGTTGTTTGAGAACTCAATAGTGTGCCAAGTTTGTTGATACCGGTTTATTTTATATGAATTGGTTGATTTGCCGGGCCTGTCCGCCCCTGTGGGTGGGTCTGGTTTTTTAGCTGGTTTCAAATTTTGTGCAGCCT
>NZ_JBDGML010000039.1:0-18712 GCF_057655195.1 Arthrobacter sp. Soil_N43 | reverse complement strand
GACCTCATCCGCTACTACCTCGGCGAAGAGCCCGTGATCGCCAACGTGGACACCTTCCGGCTGGAGGAAAAGGAGGCGCGCGAGCACGTCCTGGACCGCCTGGACGAACTCGTCGTGAAACCCGTCGACGGCTCCGGCGGGAAGGGCCTCGTGATCGGTCCGGACGCATCCAAGGAGGAGCTCGAGGCCCTCCGCAAGCGCGTCATCGCGGACCCCCGCGGCTGGATCGCCCAACCTGTCCTGCAGCTGTCAACCGTGCCCACGCTCAGCGGGGACAAGTTCGGTCCCCGCCACGTGGACCTGCGGCCGTTCGCCGTCAACGACGGCGACGACGTCTGGGTCCTCCCGGGCGGCCTCACCCGCGTTGCATTGAAGGAAGGCTCACTGATCGTGAACTCCAGCCAGGGTGGCGGCTCCAAGGACACCTGGGTGCTGGCGGATTCCCCCCAGGTTCCGGTGGAGCAGGTGCCCAGGCAGTCCATCACGGTGCGCGAACGCGTCTCTGTTTGGCCGGTCGAGAGCAACTGGCGGGACCGCCAGTCGGAGCAGCAGCAGTGACGCCGCACGCACCTCGGCCTTCCGTATCCGCATCCACATCATCCACACCCGGCACCACACTCGCGCAGGAGGTAACCGCACATGCTTAGCCGAATCGCCGAGTCGCTTTTCTGGATCGGCCGCTACGTTGAACGGGCCGACGGAACGGCCCGCATTCTGGACGTCCACCTCGAGCGGCTTAACCACCTGCCCACTGAGGAGCGCCGCAGCGTTGCCCGCGAACTGCTGGCCGTCATGGGGGCGCGCCCGCAGAGCGAGGACTTCGGCCTCGAGGAGCTGCTGCACGCCCTCGCCTACGACAAGCACAGCGCCACATCGATCGCCGGGTCCCTCGGTGCCGCCCGTGAAAACGCGCGCCGTGCCCGCGAGACCGTTTCGTCCGGCCTGTGGGAAAGCCTCAACACGACCTACTACGGCCTGAACCAGCACCGCAAGGACGTCGTGGGCACCTACCGGTACTGCCACTGGGTCCTGGAACGCACAGCGATGGTCAGCGGCCTCGCGGACACCACCGTCAGCCACGACGACAGCTGGCTGTTCCTAGCCCTCGGCCGGTCCCTGGAACGCGCCGACATGACGGCCCGCATGCTCTCCACCCGCGACGTCCTCTCCGCAGGCATGTCCTGGGTGAACATGCTGCGCTGCGCCGGGGCCTACGAATCATTCCTGCGCACCCGCCGCGCCGCGTTCGGGGACCAGCACGCCGCCGAGTTCCTGCTGCTGGACCGGCTGTTCCCGAGGTCCATCGTCTACGCCCTGCGGGACGCCGACGAGTGCCTGGCGAAGCTGGACCCTTCGGCCCAGCGCGTCGGCTTCATCAATGACGCCCGCCGGATCGTGGGCCAGGCCCGCACCTTCCTCGAGTTCCACCGCACCGACGATCTCATGTCGGAGCTCCCGGAACACATGGAGCGCGTGCAGAAGGCCGTCTCGCAAGCCTCGGACGCCATTTCCCGTAAGTACTTCAATCAGGCGGACGAACTGGCCTGGGTGGGAGAAGTTTCATGACCCGGCTGAGCATCATCCACAAGACCGGCTACAAGTACAACAAGCGGGTTACGCTCTCTTACAACGAGGCCCGCATGACCCCGCTGACGGACCCGCAGCAGGTGGTGCTGGAGTCCTCCATGAAGGTTTCCCCGTCTCAGGCGGCCGTGAGCAGCTACCGCGACTACTGGGGCACCCGGGTCACCGCGTTCGACATGCAGATGCCCCATGAATACCTCGAGGTGCTGTCCACCACCACGGTCGAAGTGCACCGGGTGGACCGCATTCCGTCGGATGCGGACATCGTTGGCTGGGACGTGCTCGGCTCGCCGGAGATCCTCAACCAGTTCAGCGACTGGGTTCCGCAGTCCCAGCTGACCGGTCCGGGCGACGAGGTCCTGGGGATCATCCCCGGCGTCGTTGACGGCAAGAACCCGCACGAGGCCGCCATGGCAATCTTCGAGTGGATGCGCGGTGAGATGACCTACATGAAGGGCACCACCGGCGTCACCACCAACGCCGAGGAAGCCTGGAACCAGAGGCAGGGCGTTTGCCAGGACCTGGCCCATCTGGCCATCGGCGCGCTGCGCAGCCGCGGGATCCCCGCCAGGTACGTGTCCGGTTACCTTCACCCGCGTTCGACGGCGGACATCGGCGAGTCTGTTGCCGGCCAGTCCCACGCGTGGCTGGAATGGTGGGACGGCGAATGGCGCAGCTGGGACCCCACGAACCACAAGCCGGCCGGGGACTTCCACGTGACCGTGGCCCGCGGCCGCGACTACCGGGATGTCCCTCCACTCAAGGGCATCCTGTCCGGCGGCGGCGGCTCAACGCTCAGCGTCAGCGTGGAAATCACCAGGCTCGCATAACCCGGAGGGGCGGCCTGCGCCCCAGTGCGGGCCGCCTATTCGGGGGCGGATTTAACGGCTCCGCTGAGTTGTGTCCACCACGTCAGGGGCGGAGTCACCTTAAAGCGCCTGCCCGTGACGGAGTCCGGGGTGATCCGGACGAAGTGGTCTTTCTGGCCCGCCTGCCAGGGGAAGAGGAAAAGGGACGCCGAATCCAGGATTTCGTCCGTGCTTTTCAGTGCCGCCGCTTTGCCCTTCACCACCACGCTCCACGCCATGCCGGATACTGCGTCCACACCGTCGGCTTCCAGCGCCACAGGGGACTCCCCGAGGGAACCCCCAAGTTTGGTGCCCTCACCGGTTCGAAACACGAGCGTGCCGTGGTCCACCGTGTAATTGAGCGGGAAGATGTCCGGATGGTCGTCCACCCAGACGGCCAGCCTGCCGACAGAAACCTGACGGAGGAGGTCCCAGCACTGGCTGGATTCCAGGTGTTCCACGGACTCGTGGGAAGCTGCGGAAGGCTGCACATTCGTCATGGAGCAGAGCCTACGCCCGCTGCAGCATGCCTGCCAGTACGTCCCGGGCGTGGGTCCTGTTCCGGAGAACGATCCCGCCGGACCACTTACCAGGGGCTGGGCTTGTAATCCTTGAGGAAGACTCCGTACTGGTCCTCGCCGTTTTCGCCCATGACGATGGGGTCATAGACCCGGGCCGCTCCGTCCACGAGGTCGAGCGGCGCATGGAAGCCCTCTTCCATGAGCCGGACCTTGGTGTAGTGGGGGCGCTCGTCCGTGATCCAGCCCGTGTCGACTGCCGTCATAAGGATTCCGTCGGTGTCCAGCATCTCCTGCGCGCTGGTCCGCGTCATCATGTTCAGGGCGGCCTTGGCCATGTTCGTGTGCGGATGCCCCGGGCCCTTGTAGGCGCGGGAGAACTGGCCCTCCATGGCCGAGACATTGACGATGTACTTGCGGCGCGCGGTGGAGCGCCTCATCGCATCCCGGAGCCTGCTCACGAGCAGGAACGGGGCGGTGACGTTGCACAGCTGCACCTCGAGCATTTCGAGGGGATCCACCTCGTCGACCACCTGGGTCCAGCTGTTGATCGTGGCAAGGTCCGGCACCAGCCCGCCGGCGTCGATGGCGGTTCCGGACGCAATGCGTTCCAGCGAAGCCGAACCGGTGGACAGGGCCAGCGAGGTGATGGCGTCGCCGGCAAGGACCGGGTGTTCCGTGACGCTGCTTGCGAGGGCCAACGGGTGCTTGTCGTGGGCATGGCCGAAGGTGACCAGTTCCGGGCCGCCGTTGGCCGCCTCAAGGGCGGCGGGCAGCGGCTCGTCCTCGGCGTCCACCAGGGGCTTGTAAGCGTTGCCGGACCGGCGCACGGTCTGGGCCGCGTTGTTGATGATGATGTCCAGGGGGCCGGCGGCGTTAAGGGAATCCGTGAGCGCCATGACCTGGGAGGGGTCGCGCAGGTCGATGCCCACGATCTTGAGCCGGTGCAGCCAGTCCGCGCTGTCCTCCATGGCGGCGAAACGGCGCGCTGCATCCTTCGGGAACCGCGTGGTAATGGTGGTGTGGGCGCCGTCGCGGAGCAGACGGAGCGCTATGTACATGCCAATCTTCGCGCGGCCACCGGTCAGCAGGGCGCGGCGACCGGTGAGGTCGGTCCGGGCATCCCGCTTGGTGTGGCTGAAGGCCGCGCACTCCGGGCAGAGCTGGTGGTAGAAAGCGTCCACCTGCGTGTAGTGCTGCTTGCAGATGTAGCAGGGACGGGACCTGATCAGGTGGCCGGCCACCTTGCCGGTGGCCGACGGCGCCAGCTTGTTGCCCCGGGTCTCGTCGTCGATCCGGTCAGGCGCAGCCGTGGCGGTCTGGGAGATGACGGCGCGGTCTGCCTCGGCGATGAGGTCGCGCTTGGTGACCCGGCGGTGCCGCTTGACTGCCTTGAACATCTTGCCGGTGGCGCGGCGCACCGAGACGTAGTCAGGGTGCTCCTCGTCATAGACGTGGATGGAGTTTAAAACCTTGAGGCAGGCCTGAATCTCTTCAGGCGTCAGATCGGAGGAGCTCATTGATCTGATTTTACAGCCTGTCGAGGCACGGGCCTGCCTCAGGGGTTGCCGGGACAACCGCCCGGCGAAGGTGAAGCCTGGCTATCTCGCGGAACTGTCGGAGGTGACGGCAGCCGCCTGGGCCTGACCTGCATGGTTCACGGAATTGCGGACCTCTGGGTAGTTTTCCGTCGCGGCCTTCACCGCGTTCGGCACCAGGTGCAGGTTGGCCGCCGAAAGCTTCCGCTCGGCCTCGTCCGGCTCCGGCACAGCCTGGCCCTTGGAGAGCACGGTGATGCCGGAATCGGTGACCTTGAAGCCGCGGGCGCGGTCCAGCTCCGGGTCGAGGCCGATCGCGGCGCCGGCAGGAACCTTGACGTTCTTGTCGATGATGGCGCGGCGGACCACGGCGCCCTCGCCGATCTGGACCTTGTCCATCAGCACTGAGTCCACCACGCGGCTGGCCGTACTGACGTAAACGTCGTTGGACAGGACCGAACCTTCCACGATGCCGCCCGAGATGACCACGCCGCTGGCGACGATCGAGTCAAGCGCTGTCCCTACGGTGTTGTTTTCACCGCGGACAAACTTTGCAGGCGGGGAGATGCTCTGCCGCGTGTAGATGGGCCATTCCGAGTTGTACAGGTTGAACACCGGGAGTGGGGAGATCAGGTCCATGTGGGCGTCGTAGAAGGAGTCGATGGTGCCGACATCGCGCCAGTAGGTGCGGTCGCGTTCCGTGGATCCCGGGATGTCGTTGAGCGTGAAGTCGTAGACGCCGGCCTCACCCTGGTTGACGAAGTAGGGGATGATGTCGCCGCCCATGTCGTGCTTCGTGTCGAGGCGTTCGGCGTCGACGTGCAGGGCGTCTACCAGGGCGTCGGCGTCGAAGACGTAGTTGCCCATGGAGGCCAGGAACTGGGTGGGGTCGGCAGCGAGGCCGGGCGTCGAGGACGGCTTTTCAACGAACGCGGCGATCTTCTGCGAGTCTTGCGGGTCCACCTCGATGACGCCGAACTGGTTCGCCATGTTCAGCGGCTGGCGGACGGCGGCGACCGTTGCCTTGGCGCCGCTCTTAACGTGCTGCTCCACCATCTGGGCAAAGTCCATGCGGTAGACGTGGTCCGCGCCAACGACGACGACGATGTCGGGGTTGGCGTCGTGGATCAGGTTCAGGGACTGGTAGATGGCATTCGCGCTGCCCAGGAACCAGCTCTTGCCCACGCGCTGCTGCGCGGGAACGGAGGCGACGTAGTTGCCGAGCTGCGTGGACATCCGCCAGGTTTCGGAGATGTGGCGGTCCAGGCTGTGGGACTTGTACTGGGTCAGGACCACGATCTGCAGATAACGGGAGTTGACCAGGTTGGATAAGGCAAAGTCGATCAGCCGGTAGCTTCCGGCGAAGGGCACGCCGGGTTTCGCCCTGTCAGCCGTCAGTGGCATGAGACGGTTTCCCTCGCCGCCGGCGAGGACAATAGCCAGGACTTTCTTATTCAACGGCATGTGGTCGCTCCTGTACGCCTTCGTATCTTCCCCAAAAGTCCGGCACGCCCGGACTCCTTCACACTAGAACAGTTCAACCGTAACGACTACCTTGGGTACCGTGCGAATAGACATTGTGACTAAAGAGTTCCCGCCGGAGATTTACGGTGGCGCGGGCGTCCATGTAGCCGAGCTGAGCCGGGTCCTGGCCCAGCACGTCGATCTGCAGGTGCGTGCCTTCGGCGCGCCCCGCGACGCCGACTACCACGGGGCGAACGTGACCTCCTACTCGGTGCCGGAGGATCTCGGCTCCGCAAACGCCGCCGTCCAGACGCTGGGCGTGGATTTGCGCATCGTCCCGGACATCGGGGGCGCCGATCTCGTGCATTCGCACACCTGGTACGCCAACATGGCGGGACACCTGGCGTCGCTGCTGCATGGCATCCCCCATGTGCTCAGCGCACACAGCCTGGAACCGCTGCGCCCGTGGAAGGCCGAGCAGCTCGGCGGCGGCTACGCCCTCTCCTCCTGGGTGGAAAAGACCGCCTATGAGGCAGCGGCCGCCATCATTGCCGTCTCCGAGGGAATGCGGCAGGACATCCTGCGCAGCTACCCCAACGTGGATCCCGCCAAGGTCAAGGTGGTCCACAACGGCATCGACGTCAGCCTGTGGAACCGGGATGAGAACCACGACTCCGTCCGTGCCCTCGGCATCGACCCGGATCTCCCCAGCGTGGTGTTCGTCGGCCGCAACACCCGGCAGAAGGGTGTTCCGTACCTCCTGCGCGCCGCCGCAAAGCTTCCCGCGGACGTGCAGCTCGTGCTGTGCCTCGGTGCGGCAGACACCCCCGAGCTCGCCGCCGAAACGGCCCGGCTGATCGAGGAACTTCAAAGCCAGCGCAGCGGCGTGGTCCTCATCGAGCGGATGCTGCCCCGCAACGAACTCATCCAGGTCCTGAGCCACGCCACGGCTTTCGCCTGCCCGTCCATCTATGAGCCCCTCGGCATCGTGAACCTGGAAGCCATGGCCTGCGGCGCGGCCGTCGTGGCCAGCGCCACCGGCGGAATCCCCGAAGTCGTACAGCACGGGGAAACGGGGCTGCTCGTGGATATCGAACAGGTCACGGACGGCACCGGCACCCCGCTGGATCCGGAAAAGTTCGTCAGTGAGTTCGCCGCCGCCCTGACTGAAGTTGTCTCTGATCCGGAGCGCGCCCGCGCCATGGGTCAGGCCGGCAGGCGCCGGGCCGAGGAGCACTTCTCGTGGGAGTCCATCACCGAGACCACCCTCGACGTCTACCGTTCGGTACTCAAGTAGTTCCAAAGCAGTATGAGCCCGACGGCGGCGCTCCCCCCAGGGGGAACGCCGCCGTCGGGCTTTAATCGCAAGGCTTATTCGCCAGGCTCAAGAGCTGGTCAGGAACGCCGGGCGTCCCGGGCCTTCCGGGCGAGGACTGATTTTTCGTCCACCGGCGCGCTGCCGCTGGCCCGCTGGGCACGGTAGAAGTCCCGTGCTTCGTCCTGCCGGACCTTCTCGGCTCCGGTGGCGATGGCCGCGCGCAGGTGGTCCTGGGTGTACCCGAAGGCGTCAACCAGATCCAGGGCGTGCGGCCGGATCTTGACCAGCAGCCGGTTGATGTAGCCCCCCACCGTCCGCGCACGCTGCATGGACAGCCTGCCGTTCATCAGGTACCAGGACAGGTTCTTCTCGATCAGGGACAGCCCGAACAGGTCCCTGAGCCATGTCAGCACGGTCTTCGTTCCCGGATCCGTGCACTGGCCGAGGGCGTCAGTGAAGGCCTCCCACTGCAGGAGTTCCGCGTGGGCCTGTGCTGCATCGATCAGTTCGTTCTGGTGCCGGTTGAACACGGCAGCGGCTTCCTTCTGGGGTAGCTTGCTGGCTCCCCTGAGGGCGGTGCCGGCCTCTGCGACCATGCTTTGAACGCGGTCGGTGAGCAGCGCGCGCTGGCTCTCCTCGTCCCGCAGGGCGATGGCGGCCTTCTGTGGCAGCCCCGTGTCCGCCACGAACTGCGCCACGCCGCGGAGCCCGGTGCGGTGGACCGCGGTGCCGGCTGCCTGGTTGACCACGTAGCGGGCCAGAACTCCGAAATTGACGTTGCGGAATTCGTTGGCGTAGTCCGCCAGCAGCCGCTTGGCGACGAGCTGCAGCAGCACGGTGTTGTCGCCTTCGAAGGTGACGTAGACGTCAAGGTCGGCGCGGAGCGAGGCGAAGCGGTTCTCGATCAGGAAACCGGCTCCTCCGCACGCCTCGCGGCATTCCTGCAGGGTGTCCAGGGCGTGCCAGGTGCTGAGCGGCTTGAGGGCCGCCGCCAGGGTCTCGAGGTCCTGGCGGTCCGCGTCGGTGTCGTGCGCGCCGGAGAACACGTCATCGAACTTCTGCAGCAGCTGTTCGTGCGCGAATGCGGCGGCGTAGGTGGTGGCCAGGCGCGTGAAGAGCCGCCGCTGGTGCCTCTGGTAGTCGAGGAGCACCTCTTCCTCGGTGAGGGACGAGGAAGTGAACTGGCGCCGTTCGGTGGCGTAGGTGATGGCAGTCTTGAGGGCGATCTTTGAGGCGGCCACGGCAGCGCCGTCGAGGCTGACCCTGCCTTGGACGAGCGTGCCGAGCATGGTGAAGAAGCGCCGGCCCGGGCTGGCGATGGTGGAGCTGTAGTTCCCCTCGGCGTCCACGTCACCGTAGCGGTTCAGCAGGTTGGTCCGCGGGATCCTGACGTTGCTGAAGTGCAGGCGGCCGTTGTCGATGCCGTTCAGGCCGCCCTTGAGGCCGTCGTCCTCGCCGCCGATTCCGGCCAGGAATTCCTTCGTGGCGGGGTCGCGGAGATCCACATAGAAGGCGTGGACCCCGTGGTTCACGCCGCGGGTGATCAGCTGGGCGAACACGACTGCCCCGAGGCCGTCAAGGGCGGCATTGCCGATGTAGTCCTTCCAGGCAGCACGGAACGGCGTGTTGATCACGAATTCCTGCGTGCCGGGGTCGTACGTGGCGGTGGTGGCGATGCTCGCGACATCCGAGCCGTGCCCCGTCTCCGTCATGGCGAAGCAGCCGGGGATGTCCAGGTTCATGATCCCGGGCAGCCACTTGCTGTGATGCTCCTCGGTGCCCAGATGCAGCACGGCCGAACCGAACAGCCCCCACTGCACACCGGCCTTGATCTGCAGGGAGGGGTCGGCGGTGACCAGCTCCTCGAAACCTGCAATGTTGGCGCCGTGGTCGTCGGAACCGCCGAGCGCGGCCGGGAAGGCGCGGTGGACGGCGTTGTTGTCCACCAGGTAGCGGAGCTGCACGAAGGTGCGCTGCCGGTGTTCGGTGTGTGTGAGGCCCTCGGCCTTGTGCAGCTCTGGGCGGGCAGCCAGTTCACGGGCCTGGCGCCGGACGTCCGCCCATTTGCCGAGCAGCTGCTCGCCCAGTGCAGCGACGTCGACGGCGGGCTGCGTGCCGGCAGGTGCGGGACGGGACGAGGTGGTGTCAGTGCGGCGGTCCACGACTTCAGTCATCACGATTCCTTCGTTGGGTCTGACAGTTTTTTCGAGAAGTTTTTGGAGCGGTTATTGAACGTCGGTGAGTTCAGGGGCGATGCCCACGCACAGCCAGGCGGTGATCTGGCGGGCCATCGTTTCCTGGTCAGGCTTCGTGGGGGAGGCAGGGCTTGCCAGCCATTGCTCTCCCGCATTACGGACAAGACCGATGGCAGCATTCGGCCAGTATCCGATGACCGCCTCCTTGCCTGCACCGAGATGCGCGCGCATGGGCCGGGCGATCATGTCGGCAATGGAATCGAAGAAGTGGCCCAGCGCGCCGGCCGTGGCAATGGAGGTGTGGCTGCCGTCTGGATCCCCCGCTGAATAGCGGGTCACGAAGGTGTAGACGTTGGGGCTGGTTTCGGCCATCTGCAGGTATGCCGAGACCATGGCCAGCAGGCCTTCCCTCGGGGTCTGGGCCGCCTGGGCCGCCTCCTGGATCCGCCGCTGCATCTGGCCCAGGACCACGTCGCCCACGGCCTGCTGAAGCCCGGCCTTATCTCCGAAGTAGCGGTAGAAAACAGACTTCGAGGTTCCGGCGGCCGCCGCTATGTCCTCCATGGACGCATCGCTGCCCAGGGCGTGAACGGCGCGCCGGGCAGACTTGATGAGCTCCCGGCGGCGCTCCTCGCGGTGGGACTGCCACCGGGAGGCGCGGCCGTCGACGGCGGCGGGTCCGGACAGGCTCTCTCCGTCAGATTGGCTCGTATTCACGATACCCAGCGTATCAGGTACGCTGGGTATCGATAACTTCCCGGAGCTAAGGAGATGCCGCATGTCCATCGACGGACAGCCAGTAAACGGACACGAGGAACCCGCCGAAACGCGGTCCGCTTCATCCGCCCGGAGCCTTCCTGCATCTGCCCTTCACAGGGCGGTGGTGGTGGGCGGAAACAGGATTCCGTTCGCCCGCACAGGCGGGGCCTACACCAAATCTTCAAACCAGGACATGCTCACGGCCGCCCTGGACGGACTGATTGCCCGCTTCGGCCTGCAGGACGAGCGGATCGGCGAAGTTGCCGCGGGCGCGGTCCTCAAGCACTCGCGGGACTTCAACCTGACGCGTGAGGCCGTGCTGGGGTCTGCGCTCTCTGCCGAAACCCCGGCCTACGACCTCCAGCAGGCCTGCGCCACGGGACTGGAAACAGTGCTGGGCCTGGCCAACAAGATCAGGCTGGGGCAGATCGAATCGGCCATTGCCGGTGGCGTCGACTCTGCCTCCGACGCCCCGATCGCGGTCAGCGAGGGGCTCCGGGAAGTCCTGCTGGACCTTAGCCGCGCCAAGACCCTGCCGCAGCGTCTGCGAATCCTGGCCCGCCTGCGGCCCAAGGATCTTGCTCCCGACGCACCCAACACCGGCGAGCCACGTACAGGGCTGTCCATGGGCGAGCACCAGGCCCTGACCACCGCGCAGTGGAAAATCACCCGGGAGGCGCAGGACGAACTGGCCTACAACAGCCACCGCAATCTTGCAGCCGCCTATGACGCCGGTTTCTTCGATGACCTCCTCACGCCGTACCGGGGGCTCAGCCGGGATTCGAATCTGCGGCCCGACACGACACTTGAGAAGCTTGCCTCCCTGAAGCCCGTCTTCGGCCGGAACCTCGGGGCGGAGGCCACCATGACGGCGGGCAACTCCACGCCGCTGACCGACGGCGCCTCCACTGTGCTCCTTGCGTCCGAGGAGTGGGCGGACCGGCACGACCTGCCCAAGCTCGCCACTGTCCTGGACGGCGAAGCCGCCGCCGTGGACTTCGTGCACGGGAAGGACGGGCTGCTCATGGCTCCCGCCTTTGCCGTGCCGCGCCTGCTGGCGCGCAACGGCCTGACGCTGGACGACATCGACTACTTTGAGATCCACGAGGCATTTGCCGGAACCGTCCTCAGCACGCTGGCAGCCTGGGAGGACGAGGAATTCGGACGCACGCGGCTCGGACTGGACGGCGCGTTCGGCAAGGTGGACCGCTCCAGGCTCAACGTCCACGGATCGTCGCTGGCGGCGGGTCACCCGTTCGCAGCAACGGGCGGACGCATCGTGGCGTCCCTCGCCAAATTGCTGCACGGGAAGGGAACCGTCAACGGACGTCCCGCGCTCGGACTCATCTCCGTCTGCGCCGCCGGCGGCCAGGGCGTCGTGGCACTGCTGGAAGCACAGTAGGGGATTCTCATGACAGACACATACACGCGGCTGGTCAGCAAGGGCCTCGGCCGGAACGTCGCCAAGAAACTCGGGCTCCCGCAGCCCGCCGCGCTCCGGCGCTATGAACCCGGTCAGCCCCTCATCAACGGCCCCGTCCTGCTCGAGGGTTCGAGCCCGGGGGCAGACGAGCTCGCCGCAGAGCTCCTCAGGTGGGATGTGGACGTTCGCCGGCACGCCGTTCCCAAGGAAAGGCTCGGCGGGATCGTGCTGGTCCTGGACGATGTTGAGTCGCCGGACGACCTCGAAAAGCCGGTCCTGACGGCCGCATCCTCCTTGCGTGACCTGGCCCCGAACGGGCGCGTCGTCACTGTTTCGCGAACTTCCGACGGCAGCCCTCCGGAGGTTGCTGCTGCCCGGCAGGGAGTTGACGGGCTGCTCCGTTCATTGGCCAAGGAACTGCGGGCGGGCGCCACCGGCAACGGCATCCTGCTCGCCGACGGCGTTGCGCCCACGGCTCCGGCGGCACTCGGAGCGCTCCGCTTCTTCCTCTCCGGCCGGTCCGCCTATGTGGACGGCCAGTTCGTGCGGATCAGCTCGGCATCGGGGGAGCTCCCCGACGACGCCGACAAGCCGCTCGCCGGCAAGGTCGCCGTCGTCACCGGTGCCGCGCGCGGCATCGGAGCCGCGATTGCGCGGACGCTGCACCGGGACGGTGCGACAGTGGTGGCGGTCGATATTCCGGCCGCGGGAGACCACCTCGCCGCCGTTGCGAACGAAATCCGGGGAACAGCGCTGCAGCTCGACGTCAGCCGGGAGGATGCTGGCCAGCGGATCATAGACCACGCCGTCACGCGCCATGGGCGGCTGGACATCATGGTCCACAATGCGGGCATCACCCGGGACAAGCTACTCGTAAACATGGATCATGGGCGGTGGAGCTCGGTGCTGGCGGTGAACATCAGCGCGCAGCTCCGGATCAATGAAGCCCTGCTGGCGTCCGAACACTTCCGCTCCGCTCCGCGGATCGTGTCTGTAGCCTCAACCACCGGCATCGCCGGCAACCGGGGCCAGACGAACTATGCGGCCTCCAAAGGCGGGGTGATTGGGATGGTGCGTGCCACGGCGCCCCTGCTGGCCGGGCATGGCGGCTCGATCAATGCGGTCGCTCCCGGCTTCATCGAGACGGAGATGACCGCCCGCATGCCTCGTGCCACCCGGGAGATCGCGAGGCGGCTCAATTCGCTTCAGCAGGGCGGGCGCCCGCAGGATGTTGCCGAGGCGATTGCGTTCCTCGCCAGCGACGCTGCCGGGGGGATTTCGGGCGAAGTGCTGCGGGTGTGCGGACAGCAACTGGTGGGTGCATGAGCCCCGGCCAGCCCGTCATCCTGGGCGAGATGCCGTCCCTCTCCAAACTGTACGTGAACGCGGCCGCCGGGGCCGCGCGGCGCCGGCTCCTTGGCTCCCACCCGGGAGCGGCGCTGCCCGCGACGGGCCATGAAGTGCGGGGCGTGCACGCTGACGTCGGGCAGTTGACCGCCTATCAGCATCTGGTCGGCGAAACTGCCAGCGATGTGCTGCCCGCAGGGTTCCTCCATGCCATGGCGTTCCCCGTCGCCATGAGCATCATGAACCGGGACGACTTTCCGCTGCCGCTGCTGGGCATGATTCATCTCCGCAACGCCGTTGAGCAGTTCCGCCCGGTCCGGTTCACCGAGGCACTGGATGTCAGCGCCCGCGCCGAGGCACTCCGGGCACACCGGGCCGGAACACAACTGGACATCGTTGCCGAGATCCGCGCGTCCGGGGACGACAGTATCCTCTGGCGGGGCGTGTCCACGTATCTGGCCAAGGGCGCCTATCTTCCGGGCATCGACAAAGCGTCGGGCGGGACGCCAACGCAGCAGTTCACGGCTCCGGACCCCACAGCCATCTGGCAGCTGGGGGTCGATGCGGGGCGGGCCTATGCCGCGGTGTCGGGGGATTTTAATCCCATCCACCTCAGTGTGCTGTCCGCCAAGGCACTGGGCCTGCGGCGGTCCATTGCGCACGGCATGTATTTGGCGTCGCGGGCACTGGCGGATGTCGGGGCGGCCAAAGGCGATTCATTCCGTTGGGACGTTGCCTTTGAAGCGCCGGTGTTCCTTCCGGCGCGGGTTGCCCTTGATATTTCGACGGTTCAGGCTCAGGGAGCCGGCTGGGTGCGCTCGGACTATGTGGGATGGAACCCGCGCTCCGGCCGAAAGCACTTCAGCGGTTCGGTGGCGTCGCTGTAGCGCTGGCCGCATGGGCCGGCCCGCCGTCCCCCGCAAAGGCGCAGGTACCCTAGCGGCTGTCCGTTTCAGCCACGCGCAGGATCCTGTGCAGGCTGAGCAGGATGGATTCGGCGGCGCTGGGGGCATCGGCGTCGGCGCCTGAGGAAACGATCCGGGCCCTCAGGGAGTCAACCGCAGCTCGTGCCGCCGCCGTCAGCTCGGCCCGCCGGTCAGGGTCCTCCTCGTCCGCGGAGAGCACCTCTCCGACGGCGGCGAGCGCCTTGGCGAGCGGCTCACTGTACGGAAGCGGGATGGTGAACGGCATGTCCTTGTTCCAGATGACCTCCGCGAGCACCTCGGTCATGTCCTGGATGTGGAACGTGATGCGTTCAAGGTCGCGGACGTTGCGGTAATCCAGGTCCACGTCGCGGGGGTGGAAGCGGCGGCGGGGGTTGGCTTCCCGGCTTGCGTCGGCCTTCTGGACGGCGTCGCGAACGGACCTGGCCGACCGTGCCAGCTCGTCCGAGCGCAGGGACCAGTCCTCATGCTCAGGCGGCCACTTTTCGTGGACCGCCGCCCCCATGTCTGTCAGCTGGCGGGCCAGGGCAATGCGCAGTTCGGTGAGGCTGAGCGCCGCCGCATTGAAATGCAGGGGCGGGAAAACGAGCAGGTTCACGATGACGCCGACGGCAACGCCGACACCCATCTGGAGCAGGTAGCCGAACGAGAAATCGTCCGGATTGTTGCCGCCCACCAGCAGGACCAGCAGCGCTGCCGTTGGAATCCAGTCCCGGCCTGCTCCGAGGCGGGGGAGTCCGGCCAGCAGCACGCCGAGGGCCATGACGATGCCGACTGACAGCGGGGTGGCGCCGAAACTGAGCAGAAGGAATGAAAGCCCGATTCCTGCGGCCAAGCCGACGAGTGTCTGGAGGCCCTGGCGCATCGAACCGGCCACATTCTCATACATGGCCACCAAGGCGCCAAGCGGCGCATAGTACGGGTACTGGGCCGCCGCCCCCGGCATGTACGGGGCGATGAGGAAAGCGATGCCGGCAGCCAGGCCAGCCTTGGCCGCCAACTGCAGCCGGGGCGCAGCAAGAACACGCCTTGCGCCCGTCGCCGTCGCCCGCCCCAGCCGTCGCGTCCAATGAGCGCTGGCTGAGGTCTCGTTCTTCAGGGTGCTCACCCGGCCAACACTAGGGCGGCCGCCCCGCTGCGACAAATGGATAAACGGGCGCAGCACCCCCGTCGCCCCAGGCCGCCAGCTCGAGGGTGCGGCCGGGGCGCCGGTGGAAGAGCCGGTCTAAAAGCGGTCAGCCCGCTCCGTGCCCGGGGGACACCTGTTCCCCTGCACGGACGGGTCCAGGGGGAGTGCCCTCGCCGAAAGGGCTTCCGCCCAGCGCTTCGCGGCCGTGCGGAGTGAGCCAGCCGGACAGGTCGGGTCCCGCAGGGACGATGCCCGTGGGGTTGATGTCCTCGTGAACGATGTAGTAGTGCTGCTTGATCTGCACGAAGTCGATGGTGTCCCCGAACCCCGGAGTCTGGAACAGGTCCCGGGCGTAGGCCCACAGATGAGGCATCTCACTGAGCTTGTTCCGGTTGCATTTGAAATGCCCGTGGTACACGGCGTCGAACCTCACCAGAGTCGTGAAGAGGCGGACGTCAGCCTCAGTAATGGAGCCGCCCACGAGATACCGCTGGTCCGCAAGCCGGTCCTCCAGCCAGTCCAGGGCCGCCCACAGGCGGGCGTAGGCAGCGTCGTAAGCGTCCTGGGACCCGGCGAAACCGCACCGGTACACGCCGTTGTTGACCTCAGTGAATACGCGCTTGTTGACGCGGTCGATCTCGTCACGAAGGTGATCCGGGTACAGCTGCGGCGCACCGGGGCGGTGGAACGCACTCCACTCAGTGGAGAAGTCCAGTGTCATCTGGGGGAAGTTGTTGGTTACTACCGCCCCGCTGGCGATGTCCACAAGAGCGGGGACGGTAATGCCGCGCGGGTAGTCCGGGAACCGCCGGAGGTACGCTTCCTGCAGGCGTTTGATGCCGAGGACCGGGTCCTTCCCGCCGGGGTCAAGGTCGAAGGTCCAGGAGCGGGCATCGTGGGTGGGGCCCGGCTGGCCCAGCGAAATAGCGTCCTCCAGTCCCAGCAGGCGGCGGACGATGACGGTCCGGTTGGCCCACGGGCAGGCGCGGGCAGCCACCAGCCGGTAGCGACCGGGTTCCACGGGCCAGCCCGGCTCACCGTTGGGCCCTGCTTCACCGCTTTTGGTGATCCGGTCCTCGATGTAGTTTGTGTCCCGGTTGAAATCTCCGCCGGTGACGTAGGAACCCCTGGTGCTGTGTTCCTTGACGGTGCTGGGCTGCTGGTTCATGGACCCAGACTATGTGCCTGCTGCCAGCACGCGCGACATGGGCTGCCAGGCAACCAGCCACGATGCAGCCACCACGAGGGAGAAGAGGGCTATCCACACCGCTGAAGGAACGGCCGTAGCCCGGTACAGGATGTAGGCGTCCGAGGTCCTTAATTGGTCCCGGCGGCGGAGGTGCACGTTGGTGAGCTTGGCCAGGTCCCGGACCGAGGCTACGAGCAGTGCCAATCCCAGGATGATGGCCACGTGCCCGGTAAAGACTGCGGGCACGCCGATGATGAGTGCCCCCGTTCCTGCCACCGCCACGAGCAGAATCAGCACGCCGGCCGCGTTGCGGATGAAGATCAGGGAGGCCAGTAGAACCAGGAGGCCGGCGGACATGGCGGCGGGGCCCCAGCCGGTGAACCCGGACCAAACTAGCCCGGCTCCAGTCATGCCCGGGACGGGGTAGCCCCAGAATCCTGACCACACGGCGGCAAAACGCCCGCGCGTATAAGAGGTGGTCGTTCCGGAATGGTTGAGCCTCAGTTGGATGCCGCCCAGCCGCTGGCCGCTGGTCAGCGCCGCGAAAGCGTGTCCCAGTTCGTGCGTCACCGTCGCGAACAAGCCGAAGTACCGCCAGGTGGCGCCAGGGACGGAGAGCACGACGGCGACGAGGACGACGGCGATCAGCTCAGTAACGGTCACCGTGGGAACCTCGGACCGTGCAAAGCCGGCGGCAACCCGGTCCCACCATTGTTCGGGCAGGGTCGGAACTGCAGCAGCAAAATTAACCATAGGATTCAAGGCTACCGCCGGAGACCGGGCGGAAATGTTCACCGGGGCCTTTAGGGTGCACGATGGAGTTAACAGTGCCCCCTACATCACCGCAACGCTGAAAAAGGAAGTCATGACCATGTTGAAGGAACGCCTGCACGCCGATGTTGTCGCGCACATGAAGGACGGCAACAAGGTGGCGCTCACCACCGTGCGCAATGTTTTGGGCGAGATCGAAACCCGTGAAAAATCCGGCAAGACGCCGGTGGAACTGGATGACGCCCAGATCACGGCACTGCTGCAAAAGGAGGCGGCGAAGCGCCACGACACCGCCAGGATCTACACGGAAGCGGGGGAGAAGGACCGCGCTGCCGCCGAAATTGCTGAAGCCGATGTCATCGAGGCCTACCTGCCGAGGCCACTCACGGCCGCAGAGGTGGAGGCCATCGTGGATGAGGCGGTTGAGGAACTCAAGGCCGGTGGTGCGGAGCTGTCGATGAGGCACATGGGCGCCGTGATGAAGCCTGTAACGGCCAAGGTCGCCGGGCGGTTCGACGGCAAGGCCGTCAGCGACATCGTCCGCTCGCGGCTGGCTTAAGGCCGCGCAACGGCTGAGGCTCGACGCGGCCGCCGAATGGGAGGACGATTTAAGCACACCCACACTAAGGAGGTCGGTGATGTGCTATTCATCGTGCGAGGGGTGGCGGAACTACAGGAAAGATCGCGCCCGGGAATCGAATGAAACCCGCCCGGAGACGAGGCCTGATGAGGCCCCGGAGCCCCAGGTGCAGGCGGAGGAATCCAGGATGTGGGCCTACCTCGCCCAATGGGAGAAGGACGCAGCTGAAAAGCCTGACCGGATCAGTGAAAGCGTCTAGGCACTGACATTGAAGGGCCCCGCCGCTGCGGGGCCCTTCGACATGGAGCTATTCGAGGATTCGCTTCTTGGCGAATGCCATGTACTCCCCGGCTGCCTCATCGAACCCGAAGTCCTGCCAGTACGCCTTCAGCGTGGACTTGGCTTGTTCGTACTCCGGAGTGCCTTCGGCGGGAGAGTCCTCGCTGCGTGCCGGTACGGCGTGCACGACGACGAGGTCCACGGACCGGCCTACTGTTTCGAGGATGGCGTGCAGGATGGTGTAGCCCATGCGGTCACCGCGGTACTCAGGCAGGATCTCGAGGGCGGAGACAATCATCAGGTCGCCGCTGTCCTGAAGATACTCAGTAACAAGGTCCGGGCGTTCTGACGTCAGCATTTCAGCGATGTGTGCCATCTCAGCGTCCGCGCCTTCCGTGGTGACGAAGAGATTGATCATCCCGGCCTTTGGAACAACGCGGACGACGGCGTGGCCCACCTGGACCATCTCGCCCTCCGCGCCGCCCCCGCCGTTTAAGCCGCCGGCACTGACGGTGACCTCCCAGCGCATTGGATAGTCACGGGGAACATGCTCCATTCCTGGAACGCCGCGATACTGGAGCCTGTACTCAAAGGTCAGCAAGTCCGGATCGATCACGGTCATGGCACCGTCCTTGGGCTGGCAGCAGCTTCGCTTACACGGGCAGTCTATGCGGCGAACGGGTCTTCAGGAACCGGCGCCCGCGCGTGTTACCTGGACGGGCCAGGTGTCGGCTGCCGTGGGGCCTGCTGTTGCCAAAGTGACCTGGGAGGTCCACAGTGAATTAAGTCACATCCAGGCCGGGAGGCCGGCCGGGGCTCCGTGAGG
>NZ_JBDGML010000038.1:0-28330 GCF_057655195.1 Arthrobacter sp. Soil_N43 | reverse complement strand
TTTAGGTGTTCTGGACGTGGTCCTTGGCGTCCGTGGCGCTGGCCTTGACGTCGGAGACGGCTGTCTGGCCTTCTCCCTTGACGTGCTGGGCGGCGTCGGTTGCGGTGGCTTTGACGTTTTCCATGGCTTCCTGGGCGGGTTCCTTCAGGCCCTGGGCCATGTCCTTGGCGGCATCGGTCAGCTGGGTGGTGACCGGTTCGGCTGCGGTCTTCAGGGCGTCGGCTGCCTCGCGTTCCTTCTGGCTCGGCGGAATCAGCGAGGAGACCAGCAGGCCGGCGCCGAAGGCGATCAGGCCGGCGGCGAGCGGGTTGCCCTGGGTCTTCACGGCGGCCTTGTGCGGGGCGTCGGCCACGGCGGAGCCGGCGTCGTGGAGGGTGGAGCTGACGGCGGAACCGGCGTCGCCCATGGCGGATCCGGCGGTGCCTGTGGTGGAGTGGACGTTGCTGGTGGCGTGGTCCGCTGCTCCCATGACTTTCTCCTTTACTCCGAAGACGGCTTCTTTGACCTTGTCGGTCTGCCGGTGGACGATGTTGGACGGTGTGACTTTGTCGGCGACCGCGTCCACGTTGGTGCCGAGGCGGGCGCGGGTGGCTTCGATGTCGGCGCGGATGGCGTCCGGGTTTTCACTCATCGGTGATCTCCATTGGGTTTCAGGGTGGGGGGAATTTCCTGGATGGTCTCGGCGGTCTGGGGCATGCCCTTGATGGCTTTGAGTTCCTTGCGGCCGACCGATGCCAGGATGGCGGCGATGATGCCCCAAATCACGGCCACGACCACGGCGGACCAGCCCAGGCCCATCAGCTCGCCCAGGGCGTACCAGAGGGCGACGGAGAGGAACAGCAGGACGAAGTGGCCTGCCACGCCGGCGCCGGCGAGCATGCCGCCGCCCTTCCCGGCCCTCGTGGCTGACTGCTTCGCTTCTGCCTTGGCCAGTTCCACTTCCTGACGCATCAGGGTGGAGAGGTCGCGGGTGACATCACCCAGGAGATCCCCGAGGGACGTGGTGTCCGCTTTGGCATGCGCGGCAGTGGGAGGTGTCTCCGGTATCTGGCTGCTCACAGGTGGCGTCCTTCACCTTCGGCGAAGGGGTCATCCACGTCACGCTGCGGGACCCCCGCGGTGGAACTTCCGGGAAGGGTCTGTGCAGAGCCGGGACTGGCCACACCCGGACGGGCAGGCTCAGCGATTCCAGGCTCACCGTAGGCAGGCTCGCCGAATGCCGGCTCACCGGCAACGGGTTCACTGTATGCGGGCGTGCCGTAGCCGGGCTGCCCGTAGCCGGGGTGTGTTGAGGCGGTTTCATCGAACAGCGGAGCGCCGACGCCGGCACCCACGGCGCCCTCCGTGACCGGCGGCTGGACGGGCCGCGGCGGAACGCCCGTGCCCGGTGCTGCCGTGCTGGAGGGGGCCCCGGCCTGGAGGCTCCTGCCCAAGCGGCCGGCAAGCACGCCGGCTCCGGCGGCGAGAAGCAGGAAGGTGCCGGGGCGCTGGCGGGCGAAAGACTTGACCTCGTCCAGCAGTGATCCCGGATCCCTGTTGTCCAGCCATGAGGCAACGGATTCCGAGCGTTCCGCAGCTTGGCGGATGAGGTCTGAGGCAACGCCCTGCTGGTCCGGCGCGTCGGCCATCGAGCGCAGCTGGGAGGAGATGTTGCGGATGCCCTCAGCGGCCTTCTGCTGCTGTGCCCCTGCCTGGTCCGTCAGATCGGACTTCGCCTGGTGCAGCAGGTCCTTGGCGTTGGTCTTTGCTTCGGCAGCCACATTCGCCGCTTCGGCCTTAGCGGTGCCCGCCACGTTCTGGGCTGCACCGGCGGCCTGGCCGGCGACGTTCGAGGCTTCTTCCTTAGCGGTGTCGGTCTTCGAGGCTGAGGCCGGGCTACCGTTGGAAACGCCCGAGCCGTAAGCCGTCGAGTTCTGCGTAGCCGGGGGAACTGTCAGGCTCCCGTCCTGCGGCCATTGGTTCTCTGTCATCTTCGCTCTCTCTTTCCGAAAGGGTCAGCTGCTGTTCAAGAACCAGCGTTGCTGGCATGTAATGGTAAGCATGTTTACTAATAAATAGTAAGCACCCTTGCCTTTTTTTCTTGGCTTTTCGAGGAAGCCTGCCGGTAATGCCGTACTTTCGGGCCCTTCACCGCTAGTGATTGCGTAGGGCCCCGCCCGCTAAGTCGGAGGAAAGTATGCCAAGCGAGCTTGCCAGCATGATAGTAAGCATGCTTAGGGTATATCGTGAGGTTGACCCATCCAAGGAGGCAGCATGCTCACCAAGGAACATATCTACGATCTGCTCAACAGCGACGGCAGCATCCTCTCCGCTGGTGGCGACAAGATTGGCTCCATTGGCCAGATCTACGCCGATGACGAAACCGGCCAGCCCGCCTGGGTGACGGCACGCACGGGCCTCTTCGGCACGTCCGTCTCCTTTGTCCCGCTTGGCGGCGCCCATGTTCAGGGCAGCGACATCGTAGTCCCGTACACCAAGGAGCAGGTCGCGGACGCCCCCCGCGTGGACGGTGACGGGCATCTGGAACCTTCCGACGAAGACCGGCTCCACAAGCACTACCAGCGCGGGGGCCGCGTGACCCCCGCGGACGTCGCAGCCGGGCGCACGGGCACCGAGCGGGACGCCGGATTTGCCGCCGGGCGCAGCGGCACCTACGACGCCGCGGACGCGTCGGACACCGTTGGCCTCGAACCCACCGGGGCTGATGGCGTTGACGGCATCCCCCGGCGCTGACGTGGTCACCTCTCGGTGCCGGCGCCATGCCACTCATGAAGCGAAACGGAAGGGCGGAACTGATGGTCCCGAACGCTGATGCAGAGCAGTGGGGTCCACACCAGTTGTTGTCGATGGCTGCCCGGCTTATCCAGCGCCGCCAGGACCAGGCGCTGGCCGAGCTCGGTCTCACCCATGCTGCGGTCATAGCCCTTCAGGGCCTCGCCGCGGGCCCCCTCAACCAAGAACAGCTGGCGGAAGATATCCATGTCCGCAGCCAGTCTCTGGGCAGGGTGCTGGTGCGCCTCGAGGACGCCGGTTTGGTCTCCCGCAAATCCAGCCCAATGGACCGCAGGAGCAATGAGGTGGCCATTACCGAGGCCGGGCTGGGCGCCCTGGCGGCGGCCCGTCAGGTGGAGAAGGAGACCCTGCCGCCGGACATCGTGGAGGGCACCGTCTTGAGCCGCGAGCTCGCACGGGTGATTGGCCACTTTCCCGGTTCGGCTCGGTTCGGTGAACGGCGCGGGAAGACGCCTCCGGAAGGCGCCGAGACGCCGGCTGAAGACGCGGTGGGGGAGGCCGGACCGAAGCAGGCCGACGACGTCACTGCGCCCGGCGATTCCTCACAACCGGATCCGGGGCGTGCCGGCAGTGACCCGTCCGCCGTTGAAGCCGCGGACGACACGGAGAAACTCAAGGGGACCGGGGAAAACTGACGCTGTCGGCGTTCCCGCGCTGCCCTTGGCAGGGCGGGAACGCCGGCTTTTTAGCGTGTGTTCCCATGCAGTGCTAAGACCTCGCAGTGAGGCCGGTCTTGGCCATAGGGTCCGGCCAGTTGCCGATGAAACCCGCCATGGGATCGGGCCAGTTGCCGATCCTTGCGCGGGAAGAACGACGGCGGACAGCGGACAGCGGGGCGTTGGTAGACATGGCATTTTCTCCTGACGGAACGTGGGAATGCGTACGCCGGCGGCGCACGTGGTCTCTTCTGCCGTGATGAAGGCAGAGGTGACCTGTTCAGTCGGGTGAAGACCCCGGATCAAATGCCGGGCTGGGAGGCAAGGCGACGGCTGCGTCATGAATCCGCTCGCCGGCAGTCTTGAACAAGGCGTTCCAGAATGCCGCGACATCCGCGGCCTGCCCGCCGGAGCCCTCGGAGTGAGAGGAACCGGACTCGCCACGGGTGGCGGCCAGCCCGACGTGGTGCAGGCCGAGCTGGTGGCCCAGGACCGGTAGCGCGTGGTCCCCCTGGACTGCGTTCGCCGAAGGGCGGCCGGAGGAGGTCATGCGAAGCTGCGCGAAGGTCTGTCCACGGCTGCCGGATTCTTGAACCTCCGCCGCGGCAGGGGCCGCAGAACTGAAGCTGGGTGAGCTGGCCGCTGGGGGAGGCCCAGGCGCCTTGGCGGGCGCCGCAGCGGAAGGTGCCGGGGTCAGGGACCCAGGAACTGCATGGGCGGGAGTCGCCGCTACCGGTTGTCCGGCGTCCGGTGCAGACACTGGCGGCGCCGCGGGTGGCGCCGGTGGCGCGTCCTGCCCGGGCCCCGGCACAGGCAAGGGGACGGGAAGCTGGACCACTGGAACGGGGACTGGAACCGGAACCGGAAGTTGGACCACTGGAGCCGGAAGCGGGAGCCGCGGAAGCCGTGGTTCCAATGAGTCGATCGCGTCGTCCACAACGTCGACGGCCCGGTCGACTTGGGACAGCACCGGCGTCGCCGTCCGGGTCACGGTGGTGACTACCGCCGCCGCCTCGCCGACGACGGCGTCTGTCGTGTCGGCAACTGCCGACACTGTGGCGGTGATCGGATCCTGGCTGGCCGGAAGGACGTTCGCGGCCGGCAACGAAGGAATAGCACCTGACACTGCCCCCGCCGGATCAACGGACCCGCCGGTATCCAACAGACCCGATATGTGGGAACCGGACGGTGCGGTGGATGCCTGCGCGGTGCCCGCTCCCCAGATAAGCCACGCCAATGAAAGTAAGGCAGGAACGAGGAGGGCGCGCACAGAAACTGTGCAACAAGAGCGCAGGCGCTGACCCATTCCTATTCACCCCCCAGAGGCAATGGGAGATCAGGATATGCCCGCGTGGCGGCCGCGTCCAGAGGAAAATTGTTCGCCTGCTTATTGTCGGCAGGCTGCAGGAAAGAATGCCCAGGGTGAGTGGCCTGTTTCCGCCGTAAAATTGGCTTAAGAGGTGTTGGAAGATGGACGGGCCGATCATCGTCGTCCTGATAATTCTGGCAGTAATTGCCGCCGTCGCCATCGTGGCCACGGTGAGGGCAGTTGTGCGTGACGGGCGTGGCGGGGTTCCCACCGAGCCCTCCCAACCGCCATGGACAGCCGGCAACCTGCCCAGCCAGCCGTACTCTTTGATCCGCTTCTAGGCAGGCGAGAACGACGCCAACAATTCGGGCCGCGATCAAGCTATTGAACCCTACCCGTCAGACCTGGGGGAGGAGGGAAGCCGGGTGCAATTCCCACCCGGCTTCCCTCTTTCTGGCCTAGATCCCGCGCTCTAGCCCTTCTGACCCCTAGCGGGCCCCGCGATGCGCGGCGCAGCCCGCGCAGCATGGTTGGTTACTGGGTGCCGCCCCGGGGATCGTCCTCGATGTCCTTTGGAGCCCTGAGATCCATCTCGAGCAGCGGCACCACTTTGGACTTGGTGATGTAGCGGTGAGCCAGCCATAGAACGATGAAGACTGGCAACCCGATGTAGGAGGAAAGGACCTCCAGGGTCCGTCCGGCAAGCACAGCCTCGTAGTTCTGTCCCGCGATTACCAGTATCAGCAGAGCGAAGGCCAGCAATGGGCCGATGGGGAACAGGGATGCTTTGTACGGCAGGTCGCTGACTTTGTTTCCCTGGGCCAGGAAGCCGCGCCTGAAACGGTAGTGGGAGACCGCGATTCCCGCCCAGACGATGAAGCCGCATAGGCCTGACATGTTCAGCAGCCACGAGTAGGCTGCACCCTGACCGACGATCGCGGAGAGGAACCCGAAGAGTCCCACGGCCGCGGTTGCGAGCAACGCCGCGATCGGCACACCACGTGCATTGGTTCGGCCGAAGATCTTCGGGGCCATGCCGTCATGGGCCATGGCATAAAGCATCCGGGTAGAGGCATATAGTCCGGAGTTGCCCGCGGACAGGATTGCGGTCAGGATCACCGCGTTCATCAAGGCCGCTGCGAAGGCGATTCCGGCGCGAGAAAAGACCAGGGTAAACGGCGATGCTGCAATATCGGACTCGCCGGAGGCCAGCAGGCTCGGATCGGTGAACGGGATCAGGCAGCCGATGATAAAGATGGCACCAATATAGAAAAGCATGATGCGCCAGAAGACAGTGCGGATAGCCTTCGGCACTTCGCGACGCGGGTTCTTCGCTTCGCCGGCGGCGACTCCTACGAGCTCGGTGCCCTGGAAGGAGAACCCGGCAACCATGAAGACCGAGATGATCGAGACCCAACCCCCGTGGAACACGTCATCGCGGTTTTCCCAGTTAGTAAGTCCCGGAGAGTTATCCCCGAGGATGCCGAAAATCATCAGCACGCCCGCGATCAGGAAGAGCACCACTGCGCTGACCTTGATCAGGGAGAGCCAGAACTCCGACTCACCAAAGGACTTCGCCGAGAGGGCATTGAGCCCGGTCAGCACCAGCAGGAAGACCCCGGCCCACACCCATCCTGGGACCCCCGGGAACCAGAAGTCCATGATGATTCCGGCCGCGACCAGCTCGGCGGCCACAGTGATAGCCCAGTTGAACCAATAGTTCCAGCCGATCGCGAACCCAAAGGACGGGGATACGAACCGGGTGGCGAAGGACTGGAAAGAACCGGCGACCGGAATTTTGGCCGACATCTCGCCCAGTGACTGCATCAACAGGAATACCATCAGCCCGACCAGCGCGTAGCCGGCCAACGCACCGCCGGGACCCGCCTGGGAAATGGTGCTGCCCGAGGCCACGAACAGCCCGGTACCGATCGCACCGCCGATAGCGATCATCTGCAGGTGTCGGTGGTTTAGCCCGCGCTTGAGTTCGTTGGTGGTTTCGCCGGAAACGCGATCTGCTTCTATCGCAAGGGAGGACCCCTGTTGTGCTGTTTCATCGGGTTTGATGTCTGTGAAAGTTCCGCTCGGTGGTGTCATGCAACACCACCCACGGGCATCGATGCGGGCCGGGTCGGGTTCCCGGTACCACCCGCGGCTCGACCGGTGCAGGCTTCTGCGGCTGCTGTGTCGAGAAGATAGGCCATAACGTTCCCGCGCGGTGCTGCCTGCGCGGTAGTGGACCCCGAGCTGAGAAACAGTCCTGAACCGGAGCAAAGACCGGTTTCAGGGGTGTCGGGAGCAATAGCCCGATCACTTATTTGCGTGTGGGAGCCAAGTCCCATGGTGCCTCCGAAAAGGTAGCTGAGGTGAATTTGAGCCTTCCGGAGCCCCCGGGCCGGGAAGGATGGTGATCAAGCTAACACACGTAAAGGAAGCGACATTTGGCGTGGCGAATGTTGCACGTCCGACGGGTCAAGTCCTTACGCATAGGCGTGGGTTAGCCGAGCTGAGCGTAAGAGTTGCTGATTTGGATTCGCCCGGTGACTAAGCAGCTCTGATGATCTGCTATGGCAGGCGACCGACGTTGAAGCAGCGTTATCGGGATGCTCCGAGGTTCAACTCCTACTGGATGCCCTAAGGCCATCCGACCTTAAGGCCAGGCGCAGGCATAGTGCTGAAGAGCGGGGCCCGAGCAAAAGTATTTCTTATGCATGCCGAAAGAATCCTTCACAGATGCTTACGCACTGCTAGCTTCTTCAGGAATCCCCTCAACGGAAGGAACGAGCATGTCTGTAATCGCAAACCCGGAAGTGACAACCACGCGGGCAGAAGACGTCAAGGCGCTCCCCGCATGGCAGGCTCTGAAGGCTGCCGTCATCGGGCTGCAGCAGGTTCAAGTGCAGGACGGTTCCGTTCCGGAACCCGCTGACCATGACCAGGCCCGCCAGAGTGTCGGCATCATCACTGACTCAATCAGCGACCTGCGCCCCCACCTCCCTCACGACACGGACTACCTTGAACTGCTCGTGCAGGACTTCCAGCGGTGGGCGGCCGGGGGCTTCGTCGTACCGGATTTTCTCGACTCACTGGTAGCCTTCCACCCCGAGCAGTGGCGCATCGACGGGCTACCGCACCTGGTTGTGTTCCCCATGTACACGCAGAACGGCAGCACCAACCGCTACTTCGAGGCCGTCCTCATCGAGGTCATCTGGCCTTCCTTCGTCGCTGAACTGGAGGCAGCAAACTACTCCAACAAGCTGTTCGTCCCCATCAGCTTCGTCGATTTCACACCCGGATATGACACGAACTCCGCGGTTCTCTTCCCCGAGAGCGTTGCGGTCCGGAGCACCCCCTCCTTCACTTGGGGAGGCATTTTCGCGGACCGCGAAGCTGCCCGGTTCCGTCGCGTCCTAAAAGCTGCTGCCGACATCACTTCCCTCGACCTGCCGGCTGACGCCGCAGAATTCATCAACGACCAACACCTCACGGAGAAGACCTTCGTGATGTGGGATCTGATCCATGACCGGACCCACATGCGCGGTGACCTGCCCTTTGACCCGTTTATGATCAAGCAGCGGATGCCGTATTTCCTGTACTCCCTGGAGGAGCTCCGCTGTGACCTGACCGCCTTCCGCGAATCCGTCCTCATCGAGCGGGACGAAACGGCTTCCGAGGACGCCCGCAAGCACGCCAAGCTGGTCCAGTACGCCGTGATCTTCGATCGCATTTTCCGCTTCGCAATCACCGGGAACCGGGTCCGTAACTACGACGCCGTGGGCGGCCAATTGCTGTTCGCCTGGATGCACCAGCACCGGGTCCTGCACTGGACCGATGGGAAGTTGAGCATCGACTGGAAGGACGTCGCCGGCGTGGTCGTCGAGCTGGGTCTTCGCATCGAGGAACTCTACTGGCGTTCAATCGACCGGCCGAAGACCGCACACTGGCTGGCTGCCTATGAGCTCGTCTCGGAAACCCTCACCCCCCACCCGGCCTCCGTGTGGGCCAAGGGACCGGAAGCCCTTCCGCTCGACGGCCCTCTCCGGGATCTGACGGACCAGATCCTTGATGACGAATTCCCCCTGTCGATGTTCTACGAAGCACTGGAGAAGAAGATGTCCTCGGTCATTGAATCAACTGCCGGGATCACCGGTAAGAGCCCTGTGAAGACTGAGGGCGAGGCGGGCGCATGAGCCAGGACCTCTCGGGGCGTACGGTCGTCGTCGCTGGTTCGACAAGCGCCGCCGGCGTCGCGGTAGTCCGCACCCTCTCGCAAGCAGGGGCACGGGTGGCTGCCGTGGACATTCTTGAGGACCGAGTGCAGGAGCTCTCGGAAGCCTACGACAACGTCACGGGCTATGTCTGCAACCTCGCGGACCTGCAATCCGTTGAGGACTTGGCGACGTCTGTCCGGAACGATCTGGGTTCCGTGGACGGCCTTATCCATCTTGTAGGAGGGTGGCGAGGCGGTACCGGAATTAAAGACCAGACGGATGACGACTGGGACTTCCTGCACACCAGCGTCCTCACCACCCTGAGGAACACCAGCCGCGCTTTTTACCATGACTTGGCTACCTCGCCTGCGGGTCGCCTGGCCATCGTTTCCGCACAGTCCGCCTCCTCGCCGACAGCGGGCGGCGCCGCCTATGCCGCCGTCAAGTCCGCCGCCGAGGCATGGACCCTGGCCGTGGCCGACGGATTCCGGCATCTGCAGGGAGGAGACGAAAGCCCCCTCTCCGCTCAGCACTCAGCCGCCTTGGTCTTCGTCGTCAAGGCTCTGGTCGATGACAGGATGCGCGCAGCCCAGCCGGAACGGAAATTTCCGGGCTTCACCGATGTCAGTGTCCTTGCCGACGCTGTACGGCGGATCTTCGACCTGGAGGCAGAACACATCAACGGGCAGCGCTTGCCCCTCACGGCCGGCCACCTCGTGGGTGCACCGGCATGAGCGTCAGCGTCGATACCAAAGCAGTCGTCCCGCAGGTACTGGCGGGGCGCCTGCACGACCCGGCATACCGGGGCTTCGCCTCGGATAACTACGCCGGGGCTCACGCCGAAATCATCGAAGCAGTTCAGGCAGCCAACGAAGGCCACGTCACCGCATACGGCGAAGATGTCTACTCAGCAGCGCTTCAAGAGGTCATCCAGTCCCACTTCGGGGCAGCTGCTACCGCATATCCGGTCTTCAATGGAACAGGGGCCAATGTCCTTGCCCTGCAAGCCCTGCTCCCGCGGTGGGGCGCTGTCATCTGCGCAGCAACAGCGCATATCAATACCGACGAAAACGGTGCCCCGGAACGGATTGGCGGAGTAAAGCTCCTCCCGATCCCCACACCGGATGGCAAACTCACCCCGGAATTGATCGACGCCGAAGCTTGGGGGTGGGGAGACGAGCATCGGGCGCAACCGCTGGTCGTATCGATCACCCAGACCACCGAATTGGGCACCTGCTACACGCCGGAAGAAATCCAACGGATCGCTGAACACGTCCATGCGAAGGGAATGAAATTGCACATGGACGGAGCGAGGCTGGCCAACGCTGCAGCACATCTCGGGCTTCCTTTGCAGGCATTCACCACCGACGTCGGTGTCGACGTCCTGTCTTTTGGCGGAACCAAAAACGGGCTGCTGTTCGGCGAAGCCGTTATCTGGCTCAACCCACAGTCCGACCCAGGCATGAGCTACCTGCGCAAGATGAACATGCAGCTTGCCTCAAAGATGCGTTTCGTCTCTGCGCAACTCGTAGCCCTGCTAACGGATGGGTTGTGGCTGCGGTCCGCCAGTCACGCCAATGAGATGGCTCAGCGTCTCAGCGAAGGAATCTCGGCGATCAACGGCGTCTCGCTGACGCAAGCAACACAGTCCAATGGTGTCTTTGCCGTCCTTCCACCCGGGGCAGCAGCGAAAGTCCGGGAATCCTTCCGTTTCTATGACTGGGACCAAGCACGCGGCGAAGTCCGGTGGATGTGCTCCTGGGACACCACCGAAACCGACGTCCACTCTCTCGTGGCTGCAGTTGAGGCTGCCGTAGGCTCCCCAGCTTCGCAACGAAACATCTAAAGGAGATTTAACCGCCAACCACTGGCTGTACTTTCCAGCGGGCGCGGTCTCAAGAGGCCGCGCCCGCGTCATCGTCGGGAAGAAACAAAAGGAGGAGCACCCGTACTCGCCCACTCGATTCACACAACCGGGCGCCGTCGGCCTTTAACGCAAAGCTGGTGCAGCTGCCCGCCAACTTGCGCGGGACACCTGCACCAACCGGTAGTACGAATACTCAGATTAGATATCTACTCATTCGCGGCTCCTAATCCCGGCGTTCGCGTTCCGGGTTTATTTCCGGTCATCGGCCAGATGCCGCGAGAACATCCAGCCGGCGGCAATCATGAGAACACCCGCCACCATCAGGGTCCAGCTATCTGTCATGTTCAGCGACAGGAAATTGGCCGCCGAACCCACTCCGACACTGAGCCCGTAGATGCTGAGGATGATGTACAGTGCACCGGCGCCCATAAGGAACCTGCGCGCACCCATTTCACTGCGGGACATGGCCCAGCCGGTTCCGCCGATGACCAGCTGCACAATGTTGAGCAGCATGGAAACCTGGAACAGGCCAAACAACATGGCGTGCGAATCAGGCCCAACGAACATCAGTTCGCCATACCGTGCGGTGATGCCCGGGATGAACCCGAGGATACCTACCGCCAACGCGAGAATACCAACACCCATGCCAACGTTCTGGACGTCCGTCCGACCAAAGTGAACGCCGTGTGCATGTGGGGATGCGGTAGTCATTTTCTGCCTCCAACCACTGATTGCGGACAACCTAATTTTACGTCTGTGCCCGGCAAAAAGCGCTGGCGGACGCCCCCGCCAACGCGCGCGGGCTTTCCCCGGGCTTTCTCCGCCGAAGAGCCTGTCGGAAACGGCCGGGCAAGGGCGCCCATGGCACGATGGACCACGATGAAACTGCGCGCTGATCAGACCGGAGACCGTGGCCTTCCCATGCCCTTGTGGCTACAGGGCGGGCTGGAGTCGGCCCAGGCCGCAATCATTTCCGCCCTGGTGGTCATTGCCCCGATTGCCGCGGTTTGGGCAACCTCCGGTTTCAGCGAGACGCAGTTCGACGCCTTGGCGCGCCTCGCCGGCCAGGCCTGGCTGGTCATTCACGGGGTGCCCCTGTACCTCAGCACCGTCGTCGAAGGTGCCGCGGCCAGGCCGGAATCGGGCACCCTCTCGCTCATCCCGCTGGGCCTGACGGTCATTCCATTCCTGCTCGCGTGGCGGGCCGGCCGTCGCTTGGCCCGCGCCTCCTATACGGACCAGCTCTGGCAGGCGCTGCTGGGCTCCTGGCTGGTTTATGCGGGATTCGGCATCACCACCGGATTCGTGTGCCGCACCGACGACGTCGGGGTGTTCCTCTGGTGGGCCGCGCTGCTGCCGCTGGTTCCCTTTGCGCTGGGCATGGTGATCGGCGCCCGTCGGGAGGCCGGTTCGTGGAGCCGGCTGATCGGCGTCGACGCCGTGGACTGGATCGCACGGACCAGCCAGCACTCACGCTGGGCCGGCTCCTACCTGGCCTCCGCCGCCAAGGCCGGCTTCGTGGCCCTCATGGCCGCGATGGCGCTGTCCTCGGCCCTGCTGGCGGTTGACCTCATCATTCACTGGAACCTCGTGGTGGCAGTCTACGAAGCGCTCGACGCCGGGGCGGTAGGAGGCGCGGCGCTCACCCTCGCGCAGCTCGGCTTCATTCCCAATCTCGCCGTCTTCGCGCTCGCCTGGGTGTCCGGCTCGGGCTTCGCCCTCGGCGCAGGCTCCCATGTCGGGCCGCTGGGCACGGCCGTGGGTCCCCTTCCGTCCATTCCCGTCCTGGCGGCCATTCCGTCCGGACCCCTCGATTACGGCTTCGTGGCACTGGTGGTGCCGGTCCTCGCCGGCGTACTGGCCGGGTGGTGGTTCCTGCGCGAGGGGGAGAACCACTTTGACGAGTGGCTCTCCATCAAGGTGCGCGTCCGGTGGCTCACGGCTGCCGCCTCCACACTGGTTTTAGGCATCATCGTCGGAGCCGCCACCGGCCTGCTGGCCGGCGTGCTGGCCAGCATCACGCACGGTTCGGCCGGAATCGGCCGCCTCAACGACATCGGACCCGACCCGCTGCGGACGGCAGTCTGGGTGGCCGCGGAAGCGGGCATCGGCGTCGTCATCGGTTACGCAGCAGGACCGTGGCTGGAACGCCGGCAGGAGCTGCGGGAGGCAGATCTCGGGGCAGCCCCCGGCAAGTAAAAGTCAGCGCCGGAAGCGGTTAGCGGCCTGGCTGGAACTGGCCGGGCATGGAGTTTTCGAGCTGGACCCGGCAGTCGTTGCTCGCCTGGCTGGTCAGGGCATGCCGGGCGCACTGCTGATAGTCGCGCACCTGGTTGAAGAACAGGGCAGAGACCAGGACCAGCAGCACCATCACGGCGGATACGGCCAGGCCGGAGATGGACCCGAACAGCACCAGCTTGGACTCCTTGAGCCGGACCGCGCGGATGAGCACGATGATCCCAAGAATTACGCCGGCAGCGGTCAGGATTGCTGTCAGCCAGAGGTAGGTGAGGTCGAGCTGGAAAACGAAGAACGAGCCCAGCACCGCCACGATGAACATGCGGAACAGGGTGTGTGTTTTGAGCAGCGAGGTCTTTGCGGCCTCGCTGAGCGGACGTTTGGTCCGCTGTGACCCGTCGGGGCCGGGAGTGGGGTTCATGTTTTCCAGCCTACGCGAGCGGCCACCTAAGCTGGTGCTATGCGCATCGTAGTCCTCGTCTCCGGAACCGGCTCCAACCTCCAGGCTGTCATCGACGCTGTAGAAGCGGGGGAGTTGGACGTGGAGATCGCGGCAGTGGGCGCGGACCGGCCCGGCACGTACGGAGTGGAGCGGTCAGCCGCGGCGGGCATCGACACCTTCGTGGTGGACTTCAAGGCCTACGCGGACCGGGCCGCCTGGAACGCAGCACTGACCGAGGCGGTGGAGGCTTACCAGCCGGACATCGTGGTGTCCTCGGGATTCATGCGCATTGTGAGCCCGGAGTTCATCGATGCTTTCGACGGGAAATACCTCAACACGCACCCCGCGCTGCTTCCTTCCTTCCCCGGCGCCCATGGCGTCCGGGATGCCCTGGCGTATGGCGTGAAGGTGACAGGCTGCACCGTGCACTGGGCCGACGCCGGAGTGGACACCGGCCCCATCATCGCCCAGGAAGCCGTGGCCATAGAGGATGGCGACACCGAGGAGACCCTGCACGAACGGATCAAGATTGTGGAGCGCAGGCTCCTGGTGTCGACTCTCGCGTCCCTCGCCGCGGAGTACGCCGCCGCACGAAACCGAGTATGAAAAGCGAGTAGTTCGCACGGAGAACCGGGTATACGCCGCAAAAAGACGGGTAGCCGGAAGCACCTCCCTACGCTGGTTGGGGGCCGGATCCGCACCTTACGCTGACACAGTCTTATTCAGCGTTGTCCTTCCAGGAGGTCTCCCGTGTCGCAATTCAGCTTTGCCAAAACCAGTCCAAAGGTGTTGTGCCTTTCCGTCGCCCTTGTCCTCGGGACAGGAGCCGCGACGGCCGTCTATGCTGCGTCAACGACGTCGGCAGCCGGCCAGATCAACGCCTGTTATAGCAACAACAATGGAGGCCAGGTCCGGATTCTCTCCGCTGGGGCCACCTGCGATACCAAGAAAGAGACGCCGATCTCCTGGAATATCCAGGGCATTCAAGGCGTAGAAGGCATCCAGGGCATCCAGGGGGAAAAGGGCGACACCGGTGAAACCGGAGCGCAGGGCATCCAGGGGGAGACCGGGGCGACCGGTGAAACCGGCGCGCAGGGTATCCAGGGCGAGAAGGGCGACACCGGCGAGACCGGAGCGCAGGGTATCCAGGGGGAGAAAGGCGACGCCGGAGCGACTGGTGCGACCGGCGCACAGGGCATCCAGGGGGAGAAGGGTGACACCGGGGCGACCGGTGCGACCGGCGCCGTCGGTCCCGTTGGAGCCACCGGCGCTACGGGAGCCACCGGCGCTGCCGCTTCCACGAGCGTTTCCGTGGTGCCAGTGACCGGGACCGGCCTCACCGTTTCAGCGCTGTGCCCCGCCGGCAAAGTTGCCATAGGCGGCGGGTACAGCGGCCTGCTGACGGGTTCCAGCAACCAGGTGACGGCGAGCCGGCCGGTCGCTTCCGGGCAGCAGACCGGCTGGTCGGTGACTCAGACCAGGGAGGTCGCCCTCACCGTCCACGTCACCTGCATCCAGTAGGTCCGCCTCGTTGTGCATCACTTGTGGCGGTTCCAGCCGGCGAAGTCAGTCGGTACGAACCGCCACAAGTGGACGCGCATCGAACCAGGACGGGCGCTACTCGAGGCGGCGCTGCCTGGTCTCGGGGGAGAAGAACATCATCCACAGCACGGCCAGCAGGACCAGCCCGCCGGCGAGGGCGAACGACGTTGCCAGGCCCAGCTCCGGCCAGAAGTAGTTGGCGAAAATCAGCGGCCCGAAGCCCGCGCCCAGCCGGGAGAACGTCGACGCCCAGCCGAAGCCCGATCCCCTCAGCTCGGTCGGGTACAGCTCGGAGACGTAGGCGTAGAGGACCGGGATTGCCACCTGCACCACGAAGCCGAAGGCCAGCAGCCAGAACACGGCCGCCGTCGGAATGTCCACCACGAAGGCCACGATTACCAGTGTCAGCGCTGACAGCGGGCCGGTGATGGCCAGCAGCCATTTGCGGCCCACCCGCTCCACGAGCAGCGCAGCTGCCACGACCCCAAGAAGCCCGACGGCGGCCATCCCCGCCGTCGTCAGGAATGCCTTGTACTCGGCGAAACCGGCGCCGATCAGGATCCGCGGCATCCAGGTCAGGGACAGGTAGTAGACGAGGAGGATGCTGAAGAACAGGCCCCAGGCGGCGGCGGTGATTTTCCAGTTGAATGCCCAGACGCCGACCAGCTGCTGCCAGGCGCTGCCTGCCGAAAGCCGCGGTACGGCCTGCGGATCGGGCAGGCTGTAGGCGCGCGGTTCGGCGCCGGTGGCCTGGACCAGGTCGTCGATGACCTTGGCCGCCTCCTCGCGGCGGCCTTTGCGGATAAGGAAAAGGGGAGATTCGGGAACGCTGCGGCGCACCCAGAACACGAGCAGGGCCGGCAGCACCATCACCACCATCGTCAGCCGCCAGTCCGCGAACACAGCCACCAGCCCGGCCGATACAAAACCGCATAACGCGGCGCCCACGGGCCACCAACCGTCCATGGCGGTGAGGACCCGGCCCCGCTGCCTGCGCGGTGTGAACTCGCCCACCAGTGCATAGTCCACCGGTATGCAGCCGCCCAGACCAAAGCCCGCCATGAAGCGGAAGAGGCAGAACCAGACGAAGTCGGGGGAGAACGCCCCGAGAACCGTGAAGATCGAGAAGATCAGGAGCGTGGCGGTGAAGGCCTTCTTGCGGCCAATCGTGTCCGCGATGGTGCCCCAGACAAACGCACCGAGGGCCATGCCGATCAGGTTGGCCGTGCCGATCCAGCCGGCCTCGCCGGGGGTGAGCTGCCAGTGGGACGACAGCAGCGGAATCAGGATGCCGTTCAGCGTCACGTCCCAGGCATCAAACATGAACCCAAGACCGCCAATCAGAAAGATCCGGCCCTGTACCTTCCAACGCCACGGCAGTTCCTGGACTACCTGCTCGCCGCTGGGCACAGCGGTGTAAATGTTCATCTCGGCCTCCTGTTTAAACCTTACGTTGCGGCTGGCCGGACTTGTGCCGGCTTCACACTCGGGCAGCGCAGGAAAACCGGCTTCTGTGACGCGATAAACTGGCGATATCCCCACCAACCGCGGCATGCCGCCGCGCGATACGACGGAGACTTTTGTGACCCTGACGCAGCTTGACCGTGTTCCCATCCGCCGAGCCCTGATCTCGGTCTACGACAAGACCGGCCTGGAGGAGCTGGCTAAGGGCCTGCACGCCGCAGGCGTCAGGATCGTCTCCACGGGCTCCACCGCCAAGAAGATTGCCGAAGCGGGCATCCCGGTCCAGGAAGTCGAGGAAGTCACTGGCTCTCCGGAAATGCTGGACGGCCGCGTCAAGACCCTGCACCCCCGGGTCCACGGCGGCATCCTTGCGGACCGCCGCGTTCCGGCCCACATGGAAACCCTCAAGAGTATGGAGATCGAGGCGTTCGACCTCGTGGTCGTCAACCTTTACCCGTTCGTGGAGACCGTCAAGTCGGGTGCCGCGCAGGACGACGTCGTGGAGCAGATCGACATCGGAGGCCCAGCGATGGTGCGCTCCGCCGCGAAGAACCACGCCGCCGTCGCCATCGTGGTGGATCCCCGGTTCTACGGCGACGTCGTCCGCGCCGCCGCTGAAGGCGGCTTCGACCTGAAGACCCGCCAGCGGCTCGCGGCCAAGGCGTTCGCGCACACCGCCACCTACGACAACGCGGTGGCCACCTGGACCGCCAGCCAGTTCCTCGACGAGGACGGCGACGGCGTGATTGACTGGCCGTCCTACGCCGGACTGGCGCTGGAGCGCTCCGAGGTCCTGCGCTACGGCGAAAACCCGCACCAGCAAGCCGCGCTGTACGTCGACAAGGCGGCACCCGCTGGCATCGCCCAGGCCGACCAACTGCACGGCAAGGCCATGAGCTACAACAACTTCGTGGACGCCGATGCCGCCCTCCGCGCCGCGTTCGACTTCGCCGAACCTGCCGTGGCCGTCATCAAGCACGCCAACCCGTGCGGCGTAGCCGTCGGTTCCGCTGACGCCGCCGACCCGATCGCGGACGCCCATGCCAAGGCGCACGCCTGTGACCCCGTTTCCGCCTTCGGTGGGGTCATCGCGGCCAACCGAACCGTGACCGCCGGCATGGCACGCACCGTGGCCGGCATTTTCACGGAAGTGGTCATCGCCCCGGGCTTCGAGCCGGAAGCCGTGGAGATCCTTTCCAAGAAGAAGAACATCCGCCTGCTGGCGCTGCCCGAGGGCTATGACCGCTACCCGGCAGAAATCCGGCAGGTTTCCGGCGGCGTGCTCGTCCAGGTCACCGACAAGGTGGACGCCGAGGGCGATGACCCGGCCAACTGGACCCTTGCCGCCGGGGAAGCCGCCGACGACGCCACCCTGGCCGACCTCGCCTTCGCCTGGACCGCCTGCCGCGCCGCCAAGTCCAACGCCATCCTGCTCGCCGACAACGGTGCCGCAGTGGGCATCGGCATGGGCCAGGTCAACCGTCTTGACTCCTGCAAGCTGGCCGTCGAGCGCGCCAACACGCTCGGCGTGACGGTGAGCTCGGATGTGGACGGCGCTGGCGGCGCCTCCAACGCCGACGCCGGCGGCGCGCCGGAGCGTGCCCGCGGCGCCGTTGCAGCCTCCGACGCGTTCTTCCCGTTCGCGGACGGCCTGCAGATCCTGATCGACGCCGGCGTCCGCGCCGTAGTGCAGCCCGGCGGCTCCGTCCGCGACGACGAAGTCATCGCCGCGGCCAACGCGGCGGGCATCACGATGTACTTCACCGGAGCGCGCCACTTCTTCCACTAGTCCCACCGCCTCAGACGACGGCGGCTGCCCCCTCAAGGGGACAGCCGCCGTCGTCGTCAATTCAGTTAGTCCGCGTCCGCTTCCGGGTCATCGTCCGGGCCGGCCTCAGGCTCTGCAGGACTGATCTCGCGCGGTTTCGCTTCAGCCATGCGCTCCGGCGTCCAGTACGCCAGGATTTCTTCCGGAGCCTGGCTGACCTCGGAGTGGCTGACGTGGTCCTCCTGAGGCAGCGGTCCGTCCTTACCTGGCGGCTGCTGCACGGTCGTAGACCTGCTGGATGACCGATCCCCAGTACGGGGAGTACATCGCGGTGGAGCGGCTGCCGTAACCATAGCTGTTGACGGAGTTCTGGAAGCCCAAGGGGCTATCTGTGCCGTCAGACAGGAACCAGGGGCCGCCAGAGGACCCGCCGGTCATGTCGCAGGGAATGCCCTGCGTCTCGAACTGCGGGTTCAGGGCATCATTGCCCGCTTTCCCGTAGCAGCTGACGAGGGTCTTGCCGGTGAACGGCGCTGCCGCCGGGTAACCGAACGCCTTGTACGTCAGTCCCCGCGACTGGTTGAACACCACGCCCGTGGCACCGGCCACGTCGGCGAGCTTCTTGCCGTCGACCTCGGCCACCACCGCGAAACCGGTGTCGTACCGGATGTTGCCGTCGGTGCTCCATTCCTTGGGTGCAAACAGTTCCTTGGCCGGCCATTTGCCCAGGGGAGCCGCGCCGTCCTTGTAGGCCGGTACGAAAACGAAGTTTGTGGCGAAGGCGCCCGGTCCCTGGTTGAGGCAGTGCCCGGCGGTGGAGACGGTGCTCTTGTTGGCCGAGGCCACGGAGTTGCCGGAGCAGACGTAGTTGGCCCCTCCCAGCGTGAAGAAGACCTTGCCGATGTGGTCCACGGGCGCTTCGTCTTTGTGCAGAGGGGCTGTCTTACCTTTACGGGACGTGCCCGCGATCTTGGTGAGGGAGCCCTGCTCCGTGAGTCCGGCGACGCCGTTGCCCTTGCTGACCTGCCACGGAACGTGGACCTGCCGGGCCACGGCCTTCGCTGCGAGGACATCGCCGGGAACAGCGGCCTGCATGCGTTCGGGCGTCCAGTAATCTGCCGCGGTTGACGTGGCGAGGGTGGTGCTGGCGATCTGCGGCTGCACGGGATCCTGCGCCTTTGCAGGGGAAGCCGTTGCGCCGCCTGCCGCGGAGAGCGTCAGCAGCAATCCCGTGGAGAAGCTCACGAGGCTAGTGGCCAGAGACTTCTTGCTCGTCATTGTGGTCCTACCTATCGGGTGGGCGCCGTGATGATGCGCCTGTGAAGGATTGAGGCTACCCGGACATGACAAGCTTTGTAAAAGACGTTTGAAGTTATGTGTTCCAGGTAGGGGTAGTGCTGTTCCGCCCCTGCCGCAACGGGGGTTCCAGCCAAGTTCAGCCGGTTAAGCGGTTTTCTGTCATGAGCTAAAGATAGGGGTACGCGGCGCCCGGGACAATGGAAGGGCGGCCCCAAGTTCACTGCTGACATACGTCACCAAGGTGATCCGGGCCACCTTGGTGGGGTGCTGCATGGCGTCCTCGGGTAAGTTAAGGGGTGGTGAAATAGACCGGATTCCACATACAGCCGACCTCCAGGGAGACGCCCGAGCATGGCCAAAATTATCTATACCCACACCGACGAAGCGCCGATGTTGGCAACATATTCGTTCCTGCCGATCGTCGAGGCATTCGCATCGACCGCAGGTGTGCAGGTGGAGACCCGCGACATTTCGCTGGCCGGCCGCATCATCGCCGTGTTCGGCGACTACCTCACTGAAGAGCAGCAGATCGGTGACGCCCTGGCTGAGCTCGGTGAGCTGGCAAAGACGCCGGAAGCCAACATCATCAAACTTCCCAACATCAGCGCCTCCGTGCCGCAGCTGAAGGCCGCCATTGCCGAACTGCAGGCCCAGGGCTACAAGCTGCCGGACTACCCGGACAACCCGTCCTCCGATGAAGAGACGATCGTTCGCTCGCGCTACGACAAGATCAAGGGCTCCGCCGTGAACCCGGTCCTGCGCGAGGGCAACTCGGACCGCCGCGCGCCGCTGTCCGTGAAGAATTACGCCCGCCAGAATCCCCACTCCATGGGTGCCTGGACGTCCGACTCGAAGACCAACGTGGCCCACATGGAAGCCGACGACTTCCGTTCCAATGAAAAGTCCGTGGTGATCCCGGCCGACGGCACCATCGAGATCCAGCTGGTCCGCGAAGACGGCACCGTCAAGGTCCTGAAGAAGGCCTTCCCGGTCCTTGCCGGCGAAGTAATCGACGGCACCGTGCTGCGGGCGGCCGCCCTTGACGAGTTCCTTGCCGCCCAGGTGGCCCGCGCCAAGGAGGAGGGCATCCTCTTCTCGGCTCACCTGAAGGCGACCATGATGAAGGTCTCGGACCCCATCATCTTCGGCCACGTGGTTAAGGCCTACTTCTCCGAACTCTTCGACACCTACGGCAAGCAGCTTGCCGCCGCCGGCATCAGCCCGAACAACGGCCTCGCCGCAATCCTCAACGGCCTCGAAGAGCTCCCCGAGGACGTCCGCGAAGGCGTCCGTGCGGCCATCACGAAGGGCCTTGAAGAAGGACCCGCGCTGGCCATGGTCGACTCCGACAAGGGCATCACCAGCCTGCACGTTCCCAGCGACATCATCGTCGACGCCTCCATGCCGGCGATGATCCGCACCTCCGGCCACATGTGGGGCCCGGACGGCCAGGAAGCAGACACCCTGGCGGTTCTTCCGGACAGCTCCTATGCCGGCATCTACCAGGTGGTCATCGATGACTGCCGTGCCAACGGTGCCTTCGATCCCACCACCATGGGCACTGTGCCGAACGTGGGTCTCATGGCACAGGCGGCTGAGGAGTACGGCAGCCACGACAAGACGTTCGAAATCCAGGCGCCCGGCAAGGTCCAGATCGTGGACGGCGCCGGAACGGTCCTGGTGGAACACGAGGTTAGCCCCGGCGACATCTGGCGCGCCTGCCAGACCAAGGACCTGCCCATCCGTGACTGGGTCAAGCTGGCCGTCAACCGCGCCCGCGCCTCGCAGACGCCCGCCGTGTTCTGGCTCGACGAGACCCGCGCGCACGACGCCAAGCTCATCGAGAAGGTCCGCGAATACCTGCAGGAGCACGACACCGAGGGCCTGCAGATTGAGATCATGTCTCCGGTGAAGGCCACCGCCTTCACCCTTGAGCGCATCCGCAGGGGCGAAGACACCATCTCTGTCACCGGCAACGTGCTCCGCGACTACCTGACGGACCTGTTCCCGATCCTGGAACTGGGCACCAGTGCCAAGATGCTCTCCATTGTTCCGCTGATCAACGGCGGCGGCCTGTTCGAGACCGGCGCCGGCGGCTCCGCGCCGAAGCACGTCCAGCAGCTTCTCAAGGAGAACCACCTCCGCTGGGACAGCCTCGGCGAATTCCTGGCCCTCGCCGTCAGTTTCGAGCACCTCGCCACGTCCACCGGCAACGCCCGCGCCCAGGTGCTGGCCGGCACGCTGGACCGGGCCACGGGCACGTTCCTGCTGGAGGACAAGTCCCCGAAGCGCAAGGTCGGCGAGCTGGACAACCGAGGCAGCCACTTCTACCTTGCGCTGTACTGGGCCCAGGAACTGGCCAAGCAGACCGAAGACGCAGAGCTGGCAGCCTCCTTCTCTGCGGTCGCTGAGGCCTTGGGCTCCAACGAGGACGCCATCGTTTCCGAACTGCTGGGTGTCCAGGGTTCGCCGGTCGACGTCGGCGGCTACTACCGCCCGGACGCCGAGAAGGCCACCGCTGTCATGCGGCCGTCCGCGACGCTGAACAAGGTCGTCGCCAGCCTGGGCTAAGACCAAAGCAAGCGCCCCGCCACTCGAACGAGCGGCGGGGCGCTTCTGTATTAGCTATTCAGCGCTGACCTTTCGCGTTGACCTTCAGGGGCGGAGGCCCGGCTCCCGCTACCGGTCCGGGGTTTCGTCCCGCCTCGTGTCTCCCAGCCGGGTGTCGTTGCGGGGCTCGCCCGCCTCGCTGTCGCCATACGGAGCGTCGACGGCCATGTCCGGATCCGCATCCACCGGCCTTTCTGTGGCGGCGGCGTCGTACGCGTCGCCTGACTCGTACGTCCGGCCGGGCGTCGCATCCATTCCGGGTCCGGCGGCGTAACCCGTGGTGTCGTCTGCCGCCGAGGGCGCCGTGCCGATGGTTTCATCGCTGGTGCCAGAGGTTCCAGCGGCGTAGCCGCCCAGCCCGGCACCTGCTCCGGTTCCTGCGCCCAGTCCTGCACCGGCTCCGGTTCCTGCGGCACCTGCGCCCAGTCCTGCACCGGCTCCGGTTCCTGCGGCGCCCGCCATGCCGGCCGTTCCGCCGGCTGTCCCGGCGGCCCCTCCCTGACCGTCCACCCCGCCGTCGTGGACGCTCTCACGCCAGGCGCCGGTTTCCGTACCCTGGCTCTCGATGAACTTCTTGAACTTCTTCAGGTCTGAAGCCACCTGGCGGGAGTCGAGACCAACCGCAGCGCCTATTTTCTCTACTGCGGACTCTGGTTCCCAGGTAAGTTCGACGTTTACCTTCGTCTGCTCCGGCCCCAGGGGCTCGAACCACACGGTCCCGGCGTTGCGTGGCTCGTTCAGGCTCTCCCAGGTGACGCGCTGGTCGGGTTCCTGAACGGTGATCTGGGCGTCGTACTGACGTTTGACGCCGGCAATGCTCGTTTCGAAATGGACGGTGGTGTCATCGAGTTGGCGCACCGAGTCAACGCCGCTCATGAAATGTGGGAAGTCCTCAAACTGGGTCCATTGGTTGTAGGCCTTGCTGACTGGGACATCGACATTGATGGATTCCTGCACAGTTGCCATGCGTAGTTCACTCCTTCAGCGAGCGGGCGGGCGGCCCGCGGTTCTGATTGCTGCATCTTGGGTGGAACACCTCCAACGTAGTCCGAAGCGCCAGGCAATTGAAGAGAGCGCCGTGACGGCAGACGCAGAAGAGGACCGATCGCTGCCATGGACTCCGGTTGTGGCACGAGGCCATCTTGCCTAAGGTACTAAGCAGGCTTAGCTTTTGTCTGGTGTACCGCACCGAGCCCCAGCTGCCCCCACGAAAGAGGAGATCTTGTTATGTCCGCAGAGGCCAACATCAACATTCCGGGCGCTCCCTCTCCCGAACCACCCGGCATCGAGGAACCAACCACTCCCCGCGAACCGCTCCCTCCGAAGCCAGACCAGCAGGGGCCCGAAGCCGTGTCGCCGACCGGCACACCCACGGGCGCGCCCGTCAACTCCCGGGCCCAGTCCGGCCAGTACCTCACCACCGCGCAGGGACTGCGGCTCAGGGACACGGACCACTCCCTGAAGGCAGGCTCGCGCGGCCCGACCCTGCTGCAGGACCATCACCTCCGGGAGAAGATCACCCACTTCGACCACGAGCGGATCCCCGAGCGCGTAGTCCACGCCCGGGGCGCAGGAGCCCACGGGATCTTCAGGTCCTATGGAACAGCCAGCAACATCACCAAAGCCGGCTTCCTCGCCAAGGACGTGGAAACTCCGGTCTTCGTGAGATTCTCCACCGTGCTGGGCTCCAGGGGTTCCGCCGACACGGTGAGGGACACCCGGGGGTTTTCCACGAAGTTCTACACCGACGAAGGCACCTACGATCTGGTCGGCAACAACATCCCGGTGTTCTTCATCCAGGACGGCATCAAGTTTCCGGACGTGATCCACGCAGCCAAGCCTCACCCGGACCGCGAAATTCCGCAGGCCCAGAGTGCCCACGACACATTCTGGGATTTCGTCTCGCTGCACACGGAGGCACAGGCGCACACCATGTGGAACATGTCCGACCGCGGTATTCCGCGGTCATACCGGACCATGGAGGGCTTCGGGGTCCACACCTTCCGGCTGGTGGATGATGAGGGCGGCACAACTCTCGTGAAGTTCCACTGGAAACCCAAGCAGGGGGTGCATTCCCTGGTCTGGGAGGAAGCACAGATCATCAACGGCATGGACCCGGACTTCCACCGCCGGGATCTTGCTGACGCCATCGAGGGCGGCGCCTATCCGGAGTGGGAGCTGGGCATCCAGACCTTCCCGGACACTGAGGACCAGATGTTCGAGGGTATCGACCTGCTGGACCCGACAAAGTTCGTGCCCGAGGAACTGGCCCCGGTGCAGCCCGTCGGGCTCATGACGCTCAACGCCAACCCGGTGAACTACTTTGCGGAGACGGAGCAGGTTGCCTTCCACCCGGGACACCTGGTCCCCGGCATCGACGTCACCAACGACCCCCTTCTTCAGGTCCGGCTGTTCTCCTATCTCGATACCCAGATCTCCCGCCTGGGCGGACCCAATTTCGGCCAGATTCCCATCAACCGTCCGCAGGCCCCGGTCAACGATATGTTGCGCGACGGCATGCACCAGACGGCAGTCCATGGGGGAGTGGCGCCCTACCGGCCGAACTCGCTGGACGGCGGCTGCCCGTTCAAGGCAGGGCAGGACCTGGGCGCCTTCGTCGATGTCCCCGAGGCCGTCGTCGAGGCGATCAAGGAGCGGAAGTCGCCGGCTAGCTTCGACGATCACTACAGTCAGGCGCGGCTGTTTTTCCGGAGCCTCACGCCGGTGGAACAGGAACACGTGATTCAGGCCTACACGTTCGAACTCGGCAAGTGCTACGAGAAAGCGATCCGAGAGCGTCAGTTGCTGGCACTGGCGAACATCGACTCCCGGCTGTGCTCCGCGGTGGCACAGGGACTGGGCCTGCCGGCGCCTGACGCCACAGTGGATGTTCCCGACGCCCAGCCCAGCCCGGCTTTGTCCCAGATTGGGCTGGCCTGGCCGGTTGCCGGACGCGTCGTGGGCATCGTCGCGGACGGGACCGCCGATCTTGATGCCGTGCGGGCAGCACGCAAGGAACTCGACGCCGCGGGCATCGTCCCGCTCGTGATCGCCCCTGCCGGCGGCATACTTGGGATCGAGAACGACGGCGGGATCCCGGTTCAGCGGACCTATCTCACCGCGCGCTCCACGGAGTTCGATGCACTCATCGTGGCCGGTTCAGCCGCTCCGGCGAGCGACGCCGAACAGGGCCTCGATGCAAAAGCCGGTGAGCCCGGCTCATCCCTGGATCCCAGGGTGGTGCTGCTGCTGTCCGAGGCCTTCCGCCACGCCAAGGCGATAGGCGCCTGGGGTTCCGGGTCTGCCGCTGTGGATGCCGCGAGCATCCCCCAAGACGCGGCCGGCGTCGTGGTCGGCGAAGCTCCGGACGCCGTGGTGCCGGCGATTCAGGAGCTGCTGGCAGCGCACCGGGTCTGGGAGCGCTTCCCGGCGTCGGGGGCCTAACCGGTTAGTCCTTGTCCTTGCCGGGTGCTTTGGCGTCATCATTGTCCTCGTCCGAATTGCCCTTTCCGGCATTGCCCCGGGCAGGGTCACCGGAGGCGGGAGCAGGCGCGGGGGCAACAACGGCTGGGGTTGGGGCCGAGGCAGCTTTTGCAGCTGCCTCGGCCGCCTTGGCCTTCTTGGCCGCCAGTGCGGCTGCAAGATCGGCACGGACTGCATCGACGGCCGCGGTGATGTTCTGGTGGCGCTTGAACGACACACGGCCGTCGGCAGCGGCGGCGTCGAGGTCGGATGCCAGCTGCTCCAGGGAGGTGAGCGCGGCGGCAGGGTCACTCCCGGCCGCTGCCTTGGTGACAACGAGGGCGCGCTGCTGAAGCTGCGCCGCGGCGTCGGCCCCGAGCTCGGGAACGGCGCCGCCGCAGCCCGTCAGGCCCAGGGCAAGCATGCCCGCGGCGAAGGCAACCGACGCCCGCCGCAGAGCACGCCTCAGGGGGAGGGGGTGCGCTCTCATGGTTCCACGCTCTTTTGCAGCTCCACGAGATGATCGCCCAAGGTGCCGGTCACTGTGGGGTAAGTGACGACGTCGGGCGTTTTAGGTGCCGTCACGGCCACGGTCACCGCGAAAGCGCCTGCGATCAGGGCAGCGGCGGCGACTGCGGAGGCCAGCCAAGCCCGTCGCCCGCGCCTGGGGCTGGCGGAGGGCGTGGCAGTCTCCTCGGCGGCGGCGTCGCGACCTTCCGGGAGAACGGACGGGCGCCGCGTCGGCGGTGCTGGGAGGACGCGAGTGACCTCTTCGGCAACGGTGCCGGGCACATATTCCGGTGAAACCAGCGCCCGGCGCAGGGCGACCTCCAGGTCTGCCGCACTGGGCCGGTCCAGCGGTTCGATGGCTGTCATGGACGTCAGGAGTTGTTGCCACTCCTCCGGGAGGTCCCCGGGAACCTCGGGGGCGCGGTGGAGCCGCGCCACCGCCGATTCCACGGCACTGCCTGGGTATTCCACGGTGCCCTTGACGCATTCCAGCAGCACGAGCCCCAGCGAGTAGATGTCCGTGGCGGGCGAGAGCGGCGAGCCCATCGCCTGCTCGGGGCTGAGGTAGGCAGCAGTTCCCACCATGGTGCCCGTGGCAGTCAGCCGCGTGCCGTCGAGGATCCGGGCAATGCCGAAGTCCGTGAGCTTGGGCCGCACGGGCTCGCCGGGACGTTGCTGGATGAGCAGGATGTTGGCAGGTTTGATGTCGCGGTGGATGATGCCGAGACCATGGACGTACGCCAAGGCGTCGGCGATTCCGGCGCCGATGACGGCGAGCTCGTCGAGCGGAACCCTGCTGTGGCGGAGCCTGCTGCGAAGGTCCTGGCCCTCCACGAGTTCCATGGTGAGGAACGGCCTGGGCTGTTCCGGCACACGGGTGTCCACGCCGGCGTCGAACAGCGTCACGAGGCTCGGGTGGTTGAGCGTCGCGAGGAGTTTGATTTCGGCTTCCTGCCGTTTTAGCTCGTCGGCCTCTGCAGCCTGCGGGGCGAAGAGCTTCAGCGCCACGTCCCGGCCGAGGTTTTCGTCCCGGGCTGTGTAGACCGAAGACATTCCTCCGCGGCCTATTACCTCGCCGAGCCTGTAGCGCCCGTCCAATACAACAGCGGTCGCGCTGCCTGGCGAATCTTCCAACACTTTGCCGTCCTTATCCGCAGTGGGTCCCGTTAAGGGTAATACGGAGGTTGGACGGCGGACGCCGCGGGTATAGAGCGCGGAATCCGAGGTTGGGTGCACGGCCCTGCCAGCGGTCCGGGCTTCGGAGGGTCAAAGACCAGTCGAAGCCGGACCGCCGGCAGGGGTCCGTGATGTTCAGTTGGGCCCGTCCTGTGCGGGCCCAGACTTTTCAGCCGGCTACGCCTTCCTCCTCCGGATGACCATCAGCATCCCAATTGCCAGGAGGGCGAGGGCGAGCGGCAGCAGGGCCGCGTCTGCTCCCGTGTTGGCAAGGGACTGCGTGCCGCTGGACACCTGGCCTGAGGCCAGGGCCGCCTTCTGGACGTTGGCCGCCGCCACCGAGCCGTCTGTAGTCACTGCACCAGCGGGCAGAACCACGATTCCACTTCCACCGGAGACTGCCCCGGTCGCGGAGCCGCCGGTGTTGGCGTCGGTGCCGGTGCCCTGACCGCCGGTGTTGCCGTCGGTGCCGGTGCCCTGACCGCCGGTGTTGCCGTCGGTGCCGGTGCCCTGACCGCCGGTGTTGCCATCGGTGCCGGTGCCGTCCGTGCCGGAGCCGTTGCCTTGCCCGTCAGTGGGGTCGGATCCGGTTCCGGAGCCGTCACCCGGATCCGTTGCCGGTGGTGTCGTGCCCGTATCGGTCCCGAGGTCGATACCCAGATCGACGCCCAAACCAGCAGAGGAATCCGTTCCCGTCCCTAGTCCGACGTTTACGGCACCTTCAGCGGCCGCGCCGTCATCGCCGAGGAGCCCCGATTCGCCAAGGCTGACGTCGACGAGGGCGTCGGCGGTGGTGCCGTTGCCTGTGGCGGTTCCGGTGCCGGTGTTGCCGAGGTTCACGTCAACGAGGGCGTCGGCGGTGGTGCCGTTGCCCGTGGCGGTTCCGGTGCCGGTGTTGCCGAGGTTCACGTCAACGAGGGCGTCGGCGGTGGTGCCGTTGCCCGTGGCGGTTCCGGTGCCGGTGTTGCCGAGGTTCACGTCAA
>NZ_JBDGML010000037.1:0-5348 GCF_057655195.1 Arthrobacter sp. Soil_N43 | reverse complement strand
ACGGCAGCGAAAGCGAGAACCCGGTAATTCCCGCTCCGACTGTAAAACCGAGTCGGCCCAGGACCAACCAGGACTGGTGGCCCAATCAGCTCAACCTGCAGGTGCTGCATCAGCACTCGCCCCAGGCCAACCCCATGGACGAGGACTTCAACTACGCCGAGGAGTTCAAGACCCTCGACCTCGAGGCCTTGAAGCAAGACCTCATCGACGTGATGACCACGTCGCAGGACTGGTGGCCTGCAGATTACGGCCATTATGGTCCGCTCTTCATTCGAATGTCGTGGCACGCCGCCGGCACCTACCGCGTCGAGGACGGCCGGGGCGGTGGCGGCAGCGGCGCGCAGCGCTTCGCTCCGCTCAACAGCTGGCCGGACAACGCCAGCCTCGACAAGGCTCGCCGGCTGCTCTGGCCAATCAAGCAGAAGTACGGCCGGAAGATCTCTATGGCCGATCTGATCGTTTATGCGGGCAACGTCGCCATGGAGTCGATGGGGTTCAAGACATTCGGCTTCGGCTTCGGGCGGACGGACATCTGGGAACCAGAGCAGATCTTCTGGGGACCAGAGGACACATGGCTGGGGGACGAGCGCTACAGCGGGCCTGGAGATTTCGAGAGTCCTCTCGCTTCCGTGCAGATGGGCCTCATCTACGTGAACCCGGAGGGGCCTCAGGGCAACTCCGATCCGCTGGCCGCGGCCCATGACATCCGCGAGACCTTCCGCCGGATGGCGATGAACGACGAGGAGACGGTCGCGCTCATTGCTGGCGGCCACACGTTCGGCAAGACCCACGGCGCCGTCAAGGCGGAGAACCTCGGTCCTGAGCCCGAGGCTTCACCCGTCGAGCAGTTGGGCTTCGGCTGGAAGAACTCCGCTGGCACCGGCCACGGCCAGTACACGCTCACGAGCGGGCTCGAAGGCGCGTGGACCAAGGATCCGACCAAATGGGACAACGGCTTCTACGAGAACCTGTTCGAGTACGACTGGGAGCTCACCGAGAGCCCCGCCGGGGCGAAGCAGTTCAAGCCCAGGAATCCCGAGGCACAAGGCACGGTTCCCGATGCCCACGACCCGTCCAAGCGGCACGCACCCATGATGCTGACCACGGACCTGGCCCTCAGGCAGGATCCGATCTACGGGCCGATCTCGAAGCGCTTCTATGAGCATCCCGAGGAACTCGCTGGGGCGTTCGCCAAAGCCTGGTACAAGCTGTTGCACCGCGACATGGGCCCGGTGTCGCGCTACCTCGGCCCTTGGGTCCCGGAGCCGCAGCTCTGGCAGGATCCCGTTCCCGGCGTCGACCATGAGCTGATCGGTGCGGACGACATCGCGGCCCTCAAGGCCAGGATCCTCGCCTCCGGGCTAACCATCTCCCAGCTGGTCTCGACGGCGTGGGCGTCGGCGGCGAGCTTCCGCGGCACCGACAAGCGTGGCGGGGCAAACGGGGCGCGCATCCGTCTTGCGCCGCAGAAGGACTGGGAGGTCAACCAGCCTGCCGAACTGGCCAAGGTGCTGCAGACCCTCGAGCAGGTCCAGCAGGATTTCAGCGGCTCACTGCCGGTCGGGAAGAAGGTCTCCCTTGCCGACCTCATTGTCTTGGGCGGGTGCGCGGCCGTCGAGCAGGCGGCAAGGAACGCCGGTGTCGAGGTCACGGTCCCGTTCATACCGGGCCGAACGGACGCATCCCAGGAGCAGACGGATGTCGAGTCCTTCTCTATGCTGGAACCGAAAGCGGACGGTTTCCGGAATTACGTCAGGGCCGGGCAGCAGCTGCCGGCCGAGACTCTCCTGGTGGACCGTGCCTTCATGCTGAATTTGACCGCACCTGAAATGACGGTCCTCGTCGGCGGGTTGCGGGTCCTGAAAGCCAACTCCGGGCAGTCCGACCACGGCGTATTCACCGACCGGCCCGAGGCCCTCACCAACGATTTCTTCGTGAACCTGCTCGACATGGGCACGGAGTGGAAGGCGTCCGCCTCCGAAGAGGATGTCTACGAGGGCCGCGACCGCACCACCGGCGGGCCCAAGTGGACGGCAACAGCGACGGATCTCGTCTTCGGGGCGAACTCGCAGTTGCGCGCCATAGCGGAGGTCTATGCCTGCCAGGACGCTAAGGACAAGTTCGCCCGCGACTTCGTCCGGGCGTGGGACAAAGTCATGAGCCTCGACCGGTTCGATCTCGCCTCTGCCTGAACTCCTCCTACCCAACTGGCTGAAGGTTGCCGCGCCCCCGGGTCGGGGGCGCGGCAGTCGCTCTGTCTCACAGGGCGCGGCCGCCCGGCCCGGTAAGCCGCGGACAACGCATCACAATTTCAGATGTGATTGCCCTGTTTTATGAGCTATGCAGATGCAATTGCCCCAAGTGAAAATGGATCAACCGTCACTTAGAGGGCCACAGCGGCGGCGATTCCAGCCGGAACTCCCAACGAAGGGACCGGCTGCGCGCGCGACTTTCCATGTCCTGCGTGGAGGAACGCTGTGGCATTTGCAGAAATTAGGAGATCGACATGTCTAGCCAAAAGGTTGAGGTCCTCGTCGTCGGCGCAGGTCAGGCCGGGGTTGCGATGAGCGAGCATCTGAGCGAACGCGGGATATCGCATTTGGTCCTGGAGCGGCACCGTATCGCCGAGCGCTGGCGCACCATGCGGTGGGACTCCCTGGTTGCGAACGGGCCTGCCTGGCATGACCGCTTTCCCGGCCTGGAATTCACCGACGTCGAGCCGGGGGCGTTCCCGTCAAAGGAGCAGGTAGCGGACTACTTCGTCGCCTACGCAGAGAAGATCGGTGCGCCGATCCGCTGCGGCGTGGAGGTGACATCAGTGCGCAGGAAAGTCGGCGCACCCGGATTCCATGTGCAGACATCCGACGGTAACTTCGACGCACGCTACGTCGTGGCAGCAACGGGGCCGTTCCAGCGGCCGGTGATTCCCGCCGTCGTTCCCGAGACTGCCGACCTCGTGCAAATCCATTCCAGTTCCTACCGCAACCCTGCCCAGCTTCCGGAAGGCGCCGTTCTGGTCGTCGGTGCCGGTTCCTCCGGGGTGCAGATTGCCGCCGAAATCCAGCGGTCGGGTCGGCAGGTCTTTCTCTCTGTCGGACCGCACGACCGGCCGCCGCGCAGTTACCGCGGACGGGACTTTTGCTGGTGGCTTGGAGTGCTCGGCATGTGGGACGCTTCCACTCCGGCTCTGGGCGCGGAGCACGTGACAATCGCCGTGAGCGGCGCCGACGGCGGCCACACCGTCGACTTCCGTGCCCTCGCCGCGAGCGGCATCAAGCTCGTCGGCCGGACCACAGCGTTCGAGGACGGAACCATGCGCTTTGCCGAGGATCTCCGTACCAACATCGCCAATGGCGACGCTCACTATCTGGAGCTGCTCGACGAAGCTGACGCATACATCGAACGCAACGGCCTCGATCTTCCTGAGGAGCCCGAAGCCCGCACTCTGGGACCGGACCCGGAGAGCGTTATGGACCCCATTTTGGAGCTCGACCTCGCCGGTGCCGGAGTTGCCTCGATCGTCTGGGCGACCGGCTTCGCCGTCGACTACAGCTGGTTACAAGTGGACGCTTTCGATGAGAACGGCAAGCCGCGGCAGCAGCGCGGAGTTTCTACTGAGCCTGGCGTCTACTTCCTCGGGCTGCCGTGGCAGTCACGCCGAGGATCCAGCTTCATCTGGGGCGTATGGCACGACGCCAAGTACGTCGCTGACCAGATCGCCATCCAAAGGAGCTATCTGGCGCACAACGACCAGCACGCCCTGGTGGCGAGCGGCGCGGTCTGATGCCGGAGTCGCAGCCAGCCTAGGGAGATTCAGGGAACAGCGAGGGGACCATGCCACGGAGGCATGGTCCCCTTTGCTGTTGGCGCTGCTCCCTGCGGATGCCGAAAAGGCTGGAAAGGCATGCCCAGTAAGGGGGAAGTCCAGCAACGAGGGCAAAGCACACAGAAAAGGGCCCGCTGCGTGCAGGAAATACCAGCAGCGGGCCCCTATGGTGTTACCGACGTCAGCCCGGCCTGGCCAACGAGCTGGCCGAAAAGAGCGTCGTGCTACTCCGCCAGGAAGTCCAGCGCGGTAAGCGCCAGAGCCGCAGCGCCGTCATGGATGGCACGGTTGGCTGCCTCTCCGACGCAGTGGGCGGCGAATTCCGGCTGGTGATTGGCTGCGGGGAAGCAGCCGAGCCCTATATAGGGGTGGATGGCCGGGACCACTTGGGACACGTTGCCCATGTCGGTGGAGGCCCGGTTCATGGTCGCTTGCTCCGGAGGTGCGCCAAAGTCCCTGCCCAGGGATTCTGCATGCCTGATGTACAGCTCCAGCGCCCGGAGGTCCGTGCGGAACTCGGAATAGGGTTCCGATTCCGGCGTCACTGTTAGCTCGCAGCCGGACGCCAGGGCCCCGGCCTCGAAGCAGCGGTGAACCCTCTCTTCGAGCTGGCCCAGCTGGGCGAGCGATTCTGCACGGACGTACCAGCGGCCCTCGGTCTTTTCAGGTATGGCGTTGGGGGCTTCGCCACCCCGCGTTTGGATGCCATGGACGCGCGTGCCCGCGGGCAGCTGCTGGCGGAGGAGACCCAAGGCGACCTGGGCGACGATGAAGGCGTCGTTGGCATTGACCCCCTGGTCGGGATACGCGGCTGCGTGGGCCGACTTACCCCGGTATTCCACGTGGTTGTGGGCCACTGCGTAGGGCCGGGCCTCGGCGGAGTCGACGGGGCTGGGATGCGCCATCATGGCCAGATGCAGCCCCAGGAAAGCGCCCTTCTTGAGCAGCTCGATCTTCCCGCCGCCGCCTTCCTCCGCGGGCGTTCCGTAGAGTTCAACGGTCAGGTCCCGCTCGGCAGCGAACCCTGAGAGGGCAACAGCGGCGCCGCACGAGATAGCCGTGATGATGTTGTGCCCGCACGCGTGCCCGAGGCCGGGAAGTGCGTCGTACTCGGCCATGAACCCAATGCGCCGCGCGCCGTTTCCGAAGGCGGCCCGTATCGCGGTGGGAAAGCCCAGGTACTCCTTCTCCACTTCGAAGCCATGCTCCGCCAGGTAGTCAGCGGTCCAGCCGGCGGCGAGGTGTTCCTGCCAGCCGAGCTCCGGGTTGGCGTGGAGTGTCTCCGAAAGCCGGGTCAGGTCCGGGTGCTGGGCGGCGACGGCGTCCAGCACCCGGTCGCGCTGACCGCGCTGACCACGCTGAACAGCCGAACTCGTCTCGGTAGCCGGTTCAGCGCTCATCGCCGGCCACTCCGTAGCTGACGGAAGACGCCGGGTCGAGTCCGCGAATCACATAGTCCTGCCGCTGCGGAAGCCAGACCTCCAGTAGCTGCTCGAGCTCCGCGATCGGGTCCTCGTGCCAG
>NZ_JBDGML010000036.1:0-3877 GCF_057655195.1 Arthrobacter sp. Soil_N43 | reverse complement strand
GTACGGGCAGGCGTGAGGAGCGTCGAGCACGGCGTCTTCGTCAGCGAGGAGACCATCTCCCGGATGGCCAGGCGGGGGACCTACTTCACTCCCACTTTGGATGCCATCACGAGCCTGGCCGGCTCGCCCAACCCCATCCTTGCCACCCGTGGCAAGGAGTACACCCCCATTATCAAAGCAGCAGTGAAGGCTTCCAATGAGGCCGGAGTAACCATCGTGGCAGGGACGGACTCCTTCGGCGCCGATGTGACTCCGATAGGCACCGAAGCGCGTCTGCTGGGTGAGGCCGGGCTTTCACCCCTGGACGCTTTGAGGGCCGCGACAGTAAATGCCGCCGCCCTGCTCGGATGGAGCGGGAATGCAGGACGGCTGGTGCGCGGTTCCTATGCAGACGCCGTCATTGTGGACGCTGATCCTTTGGCCAGCGCCTCGGCCCTGGAGAAAATCAGTGCCGTGGTGGCACAGGGAGTCCTCGTCCGTAATGACCTCTGATCGATCGTTAGCTGCACGGGCGCATTTCACCGGCCCCCTGCCCTGCCCCCGGGCCTATGAGGCCCGCCATCCAGAAAGCCACCCATGACTCTGATACTTAAGGCCTCCGAGCTCGTGGCCCTCGCCGACATGCCGGGGACCATCGCCGCCGTCGAACGCGCTTTTGCCGGTCTAAGCCGGGGGACGGCTGTCCAGCCGGCGCCGGATTCCCTTCTCCTGCCGTCCTCGGATGCCAGGTTCCTGCCGATGGCAGCGCTGTCCGGTGCCGAGGAACTGGCATCCGTGAAGCTGCTCGCGGACATCCCGGCAAACCGTGAGTCAAGCCTGCCCACCCAGCGCTCAACGATCATGCTTGTCTCCCAGCTGACCGGCGAAACCCTGGCCATCCTGGACGGCAAAGTCCCCACCCGGGTCCGCACGGCCGCCGCCAGTGCGGTAGCGACAAAGCTCCTCGCAAGGCCAGCCAGCACCACCCTGGGACTCGTTGGTGCCGGCGCCCTGGCCGTGACACACGTGGAAGCCATGCTGGCCGTTCTTCCTATTGAAAACGTCGTGGTGTGGTCCCGTTCCGCGGACACCGTTGCTGCGTTCTGTGGCGAGATTTCCCAGTACGGCCTGCACATCACCCGGGCATCCAGCGTGCGGGAAGTTGTGGAAAGCGCCGACGTGCTCTGCACCCTCACGCCGGCCGTTGAGCCTCTGGTGAGGGGCGCGTGGTTCAAGCCCGGACTGCACGTGAACGCCGTCGGATCCCGCCCGCGGGCTGACCACCGGGAGATTGATTCGGCGGGCATGGTGAGGGCGAGGGTTTTCGTGGACAGCCTTCCGACGGCCAGAGCCAAATCGGGTGCGCTGATCATTCCAGTGGCCGAAGGTCTTATGACGTTCGAAGATGTGGCAGCCGAGCTGGGTGACGTGGTGACCGGGACCAAGGCGGGACGGCAGGGCGATGACGACGTAACCTTGTTCAATTCCGTTGGTATCGGTCTGCAGGACCTTGCCATCGGGCGGCTCCTGTATCAGGCCGCGCTCAATCAGGGTGTTGGCACCCGCGTGGCCCTGAATAATTGAGAAGACGCGGATCCAAGACTCACCGGTAACAACGGAGGCATGAATGACAGTCCAAACGGAATCGCCCGGGTCCTCGGCTGACATTGCCCGGGCACGGATCCGGGAGCTGATCATCTCAGGTGATTTCGCGCCAGGCTCCAGGCTCCGGGAACGCGACCTGTCCGAAACCCTGGCCGTTTCCCGGATTCCCGTCCGGGAAGCACTCCAGCAGCTTGAAGCCGAGGGTTTCATTGACGCCTCCCCGCGCCGTGGTGCCACCGTCAAACAGATCACGCTGAACGACGTCAACGAACTCTTTGATGTGCGGCTCAGCCTGGAAGTCCTCGCCGCGCGCCTGGCTGCCCAGGCGGCGGCGAGAGGCCAGTCCCCGCTGCGGCTGCAGCAGATGATGGACCAGGCAGAGGAAGCAACCCTGCGCCACGACCATGCGCAGATACCGCTCATCAACACCGCCCTGCACGCCGAGATCGTGGCGATGGCAGGAAACTCGCTGCTGGAATACGCCATGAAACCGCTCCTGGGCAGGATGCAGTGGCTCTTCACCCTGACAGGGCACCGGGACCCCAACGTTCAGTGCGCTGAGCATCTGAGCCTGTGTAAGGCCATCTATGACGGCAAGGCGGACCTGGCAGCGGCGCTGGCCTTTGCCCACGTGGAGTTGGGCCGTGAACCGTCGCTCCAAGGGCTGGCTGAACGGCTGCCCGAAAGCTGACAGTTACCGATGTTCTCCGTTGATAAAAAGGAGCAAGTGTGTTTGTCTGACGCAGGTGACGCAGATCCAGAAGGGGTCCGCAGCCGTCGTTTTGGCGAGGTGACCACGACATGAGGTTGACGACGACGACCAACGTCTCGGTGGACGGCGTGATGCAGGGGTTGGGCGGACCTGACGAGGACCGCAGCGGTGGCTTCGACCGCGGCGGATGGGCCATACCGCTTCTTGATACCGAAGCCGGTGACTATCTCAACGGGATCTACGGCGGCGCGGCCGCGTTTCTGTTTGGCCGGCGGACGTACGAGATCTTCGCCGGCTACTGGGGAGCGATCACCGATCCGAGTGCGAACCCGATCGCCGCCGCGCTGAATAGCCGGCCCAAGTACGTGGTATCGACCAGCCTCACCGATCCGCAATGGGCCGGCACGAGTGTGCTGACCGGCGACGTCGCCGCGGCTGTCGGTGATCTGAAGGCGCAACAAGACGGAGAACTGCTGGTGCCGGGCAGCGGTGCCCTCGTCCGGTGGCTGCTCGCCAACCACCTGGTCGACCAGCTTGACCTGCTCATCTATCCCGTCGTCGTCGGCCAGGGCACACGCCTTTTCCCCGATTCCGGTCCGGACATCGCGCTCGACCTGATCAGCTCGAGGACCACGTCCCGGGGCATAACCATCCAGACCTATCGGCCTGCTGGACGCCCGGAGTACGCAACGTCCACGGCCGACCCGAACACCTGATCTGGCGGCGCCGACCGCCAGATCTCGTCGCGCCGGACACCCAAGATCCGTCCGTACCGCGCGAAGCGGCCGCGCCCCACAGTCGGGGACGCGGCCGCTTCGCGAGCCGTCCGGGTTAGTGGATCTGGATGTTGCCGCCCAGGAGCGTTTGCGAGCCTGAGTCATAGCCGGTGTCTAGCAGGATCCGGTAGGTGTCGATGCCCACGCCGGGCTCGGCGAGGTCTTGGACGTCGATCCGGAACAGGTGCGAGCCCTGGCCGTTGATGGTGGCGCGGCCGAAGATCGTCGCCTGGGTGCGCTGCGGGTTGCAGGTCAACGCCAGGATCTTGACCGATTTCACTTTCTGTGGCTGGGCGGGTCCATGGTCCTGGTACTGCTCCTGGCCCTTGACGTTGCCTGCGGCGTTCGACTGGGCGTTGCCGCCGAACGTTGCCTTGTCCCCGTTGGCGGCGGTGATCCGGCCACCCTTGGTGATGTTGGCCTCGCAAAGGGGGGTGGTGACCGGCAGCGTCCAGACCTTGGACGCCGCGGCAAAGGGCTCACCGGGATCCTGGGTGGTGTCGTTGTCGGTGTCGGCGAAGGCACTGATCGCGTCCACCCCGGGGAGTTCCGGGCCCTGGTAGCAGAAGGTCGCTTCCCCGTTCGCGTCCGTGGTCGCCGATCCGCTGGTGGTCACCGCCCCGGTGACCGTGAAGCGCACGGTGATGCCCGGCGTCGGAGTGCCCGCCGCATCCTCGACCGTCGCCGTCACGCAGTGCTGCGTGCCCACGTCGTTGGTGGCGGCCGCGGGGGCGAGCGTGAGCGTTGCCGGCGCACCCGGGCCCGCGCCGGACGCGAGCTTCGTGACGAACACGTCACGAATCCC
>NZ_JBDGML010000035.1:0-35455 GCF_057655195.1 Arthrobacter sp. Soil_N43 | reverse complement strand
CCTCGTCAAGTACGTCCGGGGCGGCGTGGTGTCCGCCATGCCGGAACTGGCGAGCGCGCCCGTCGACGAGAACGAGGACGCCACCCCCGGACCGGGCGGGCCCGGCAAAGCCGGAACAGCCGACGACGTCCTGGCCTTCGCCTACTAAGACCTGAGGATACGGAACATGGAACTGTTGCCCACCGTCTGGTTCATCGCCATCGCCGTTCTTTGGACGGGTTATCTCTTCCTTGAAGGCTTCGACCTCGGAGTCGGCATGCTGATGAAGCTCTTTGCGCGCGACAACACTGAACGCCGCGTGCTGCTGAACACCATCGGGCCGGTCTGGGACGGGAACGAGGTCTGGCTGCTGACGGCCGCCGGCGCCACCTTCGCCGCCTTTCCCCTCTGGTATGCGTCCCTCTTCTCGGCCCTGTACCTGCCGCTCCTCCTGGTTCTCGTGGCACTGATCTTCCGGGCCGTCGCCTTCGAATACCGGGGCAAGGTGGACACCGAGCAGTGGCGGAACACCTGGGACTGGGCCATCGCCGTCGGCTCTTTCGTGGCTGCCTTCGGTGTTGGCGCCACCCTGGCCCTCAGCACCACCGGCCTTCCGCTGGATGCCAACGGCGACCGCGATGGAGGCCCCTTCTCCTGGTTCAGCGGCTACGCGCTGCTCGGCGGCTTTGCCGTGGCAGGGTTCGCCCTGCTGCATGCCCTGGCGTTCCTCGCCCTGAAGACCGACGGCGAGGTCCGGCACCGCGCCCGGCGCTGGTTCGTGCGGCTGCTTCCCGTCCTGCTGCTCCCCATGGCCGGCTGGGCCATCAGCGTCCAGCTCCTCAGCGGGGAGCCGTGGACGCTGGCCGCCCTCGTGCTCGCCGTCCTGGCCGCCGTCGCCGCCTGGTTCCTGGCCCGGAAGGGCAGTGAAGGCCGTGCCTTCCTGGCCACCGGGGTGTTCCTGCTGGGCGGGGCCGCTTCGATCTTCGGCGCCGTGTTCCCGGTGGTGCTTCCCTCCACGATCGATCCCGCGTTCAACCTCACCGTCGCCAACGCGTCGTCCTCCGACTACACGCTCGGGCTGATGAGCATCGTCGCCTGCGTCGGACTGCCGCTGGTCATTGCCTACCAGGCCTGGACCTACTGGGTCTTCCGCCGCCGTGTCAGCGCAGCCCACATCCCGGAGGCCCACAGCTTCCTCCCCGCGATCGCCGCCAAGGCGCTCACCCGGAACGACTGAGGTCCCGTGAAGCCGCAGTTCCCCGCAGGCCCGTCAACGCGCGCCGCACTTTACGGCCTCGGCGTGCTCGCCGCGCTCAAGGCACTCGCGCTGGTGCTCATGGGCCAGGCCCTCGCGTCGGTCCTCGCCGGCCTCATGGTGCGGGACCCTGCGTGGGCCGACCAGCTGGTCTGGGGAATGGCCGGTGTGGTCCTGCGCTCAGCCACCGTCTGGGCGCAGGGCACCGCCTCCCGCCGGGCGGCCCTGGGCGTCAAGGAGGAGCTGCGCTCGCAGCTCCTGGAACATGCGCTGCGCAACGGCGTCCGGTCTGCGGGCCCTGCCGACGGCGGCCTCGCCGTGCTTGCCACACGAGGCCTCGACGCCCTGGACAGCTACTACACGCAGTTCCTTCCCGCGTTGGTGAACTGCGCCGCCATTCCGCTGCTGCTGGGCGCCCGGATCCTGTTTGCCGACTGGGTCAGCGCCGTGGTCATTGCGCTGACGGTGCCGCTCGTGCCGCTGTTCATGGTGCTGATCGGCCGCTACACGGAAGACAAGGTACAGGACGCGCAGGCGGCCCTGGCCCGGCTGTCAGGGCACATGCTGGAACTTGCCAAAGGACTTCCGGTACTGGTCGGGCTGGGCCGGGCCGCCGCCCAGCGCCGGGCGCTGGAGGATATTTCCGAAGAGTACCGGTCCAGGACCATGGGGACCCTCCGGACCGCATTCCTCTCGGCCTTGGCACTGGAGCTGATAGCCACCATTTCGGTGGCCGTGGTGGCAGTCTTCATCGGCGTGCGGCTGGTGCACGGCGACATGGCGCTGGAGGCCGGTCTCCTCGCCCTGATCCTGGCGCCGGACTGCTACCTTCCGCTCCGGGAACTGGGAACGGCGCACCACGCCAGCGACGACGGCCGGGCAGCGCTCGCGGAGACGACGGCGGTGCTGGACTCGCCGGAGCAGCGGCGCCTTGATCCCCAGCCTGCGCCCGTTACTTCTGTCCACGACCTGACCGTCCGCGGGCTCACCGTCAGCTACGCGGGAAGGCAGGGAGCCGCCGTCGGACCCCTCAGCTTCACCGCGCCGGCCGGGCGGATCACTGCCCTGGACGGGCCAAGCGGGGCCGGCAAGAGCACAGTACTGGGTGTCCTCGCCGGGACCATCGGTTCCGGGGGAGGCACCGCCGTGGCCGGAACGCTCGGCGGCTTCGCCCCGGCCGGGGTGGCCTGGGTGCCCCAGCACCCCGTGATGGTGGCGGACACCGTCCGCGAGGAAATCCTGCTTTATCTGGCCGCCGGCGCACCCCAGGACCGGGACCACCTCGGTGTCCAGGAGTGCCTGGCAGCGGCCGGCGCGGCCCACCTGGCAGGGAAGCACCCGGCCGAACTGAGTCCCGGGGAGCTGCGCCGCATCGCCCTTGCCCGGGGACTTGCCCGCATCGCCGCGGGAGCCACCGTGCTGCTGCTGGACGAACCCACCGCGCACCTGGACCGGGCCTCCGCCGACATCGTCCACGCCGCCATCCGGGACCTCCGCGGCCGGGCGACGGTAATTCTCGTGGCCCACGACCGGCAAACCCGGGAACTTGCAGACCACGTCGTTCCGGTGGCTGCGGCCGGGTATTCCTCCGCGGCCGCAGCCACCGGTCCTGCCGTCTCCGCCGGCCCGGACGATCGTGCAATCCCTGCCGACCGCGCCGCGCAGCCAACTAGTGCGGCAGCGGGCGCCGGGCCCAGCGGGACGGCACAGTCCGGCGGGACAGCGCAGGAACCGCCGGCCGACACGGCGCCGGCGACCGGGCTGCTGGGGAGGCTGCTCGCGCCGGTGCGCGGCAGGTTTGCGGGCGCAGGCGTCGTGGGGACCCTTGCGTCGCTCTTTGCGGTCGCACTGTCCGGGCTCTCCGGCTGGCTCATCCTGAGGGCCAGCGAACAGCCGCCCATCCTGTACCTGCTCACGGCCATCGTGGGGGTGCGGTTCTTCGGCATCGGCCGGGCCGTCCTGCGCTACTGCGAGCGGCTCGTGCTTCACGACGCGGTCTTTGCATCGCTGACTCTGCTGCGCGGGCGGCTGTGGGCGTCGCTGAGCCAGCGGGCCCTGTCCCTCCGGCGGCTGCTTCAGGGCGGGAACGTGCTGGGCGTCGTGATCGACGACGTCGACACCGTCCGGGACCTGCTGCCGAGGGTGGTCCTGCCACCGGTGACGGCCGTGGCAGTGGCCACAGCCGCCACCGGAACCTCGGCCTGGCTGGTGCCGGCGGCCCTGCCGGCCGTCGTTGCTGCCGCTGCCGTCAGCCTGGCCGTGGCGCCCGCCATCGCGCTGTTCGCCGACCGGATGTCGGCCGGCACAGAGCAGTCCCTGAGGTCCGGGGTCCTGCGCCGCATCGCGGCTGCCCTCGATGCACGGGTGGAACTGCACGCCAACGGCGTGGCGGCGCCCGTCCTGGACCGTATCCGCGCAGACGACCGCGCAGCGACGCGGTCCTCCCAGCGCTCAGCCTGGGCAGAGGGGCTTGGCCAGGCGATCACCGTCGCCGCCTGCGGCGCCGGTGCGCTGGCGTGCGCCGCGCTTGCCGCGCCGCAAGTACTGGCAGGTGCCGTCGCGGCTCCGACGGCCGCTGTCGTCGTCCTGATGCAGCTGGCTCTTGTTGAGCCCTTCGCGGCCATGACGACGGCGGTCCGCCAGTACCCGGCTCTGCGCTCCGTGCTCCGCCGCATCGGCGAGTCCGGGGTCCTGGGTGCAGTGGACACGGCAGCGCCTTCTGGTGTTTTGTCCAGGCTGGACCCGCGGGAGGAGGGACGTCCGGGTGTCGAGCTGAGAGGGCTCGCGGCCGCCTGGCCCGGCGGCACCCCTGTTTTCAGTGGCCTGTCCGCAGTGGCGGAACCGGGCCGCTGGCTGGCGGTCACCGGGCCCTCGGGCGCCGGCAAGTCCACGCTGCTCGCTGTCATGCTGGGTTTCCTGCCGGCCCGTGAAGGGCGCATGGCGGTGACCGGCGCCGCGGCGTGGTGTCCCCAGGAAGCCCATCTCTTCGACTCCACGATCAGGGGCAACCTGATGCTGGGCCGCCCGGAACGGGAGATCCCGGGGGAAGGAGACGCCGAACAGGAGATGCAGCAGGCGCTCACCGCAGTGGGCCTGGCGCCCCTGCTGGAGCGGCTTGATGACGGACTGGACACCCGGATTGGGCCCGGCGGCGCATTCCTCAGCGGCGGCGAAAGGCAGCGGCTCGCCGTGGCACGCACCCTCATGACCCGGGCCGAGGTGATCCTGCTGGATGAGCCCACCGCCCACCTCGACGCCGAATCCGGCCGCGAGCTGATGGCGGACCTCCGCGCCGGGCTCCGTTCCCGCACGGTGGTGCTGGTGACCCACAACCCCGCGGACATCAGCCCGCTGGACGCCCTGCTGGCCCTCCGGCAGAGCGGTGAATCGCCGGCAGCGGACGAGATGGCGCCGTCGCTGACCTCCGGTTAGCCTGTTCCCATGACGCGATCCGAGGTTGCCGGCGGCTGCACCGTTGACTTTCCCCTGCTCCGCTGGAAGAGCGCCGGGAGCGGGGATGTCCAGGCGTGGGCGGCCCTCATCGCCCGGACCGCGGCCGTCGAGAAGCCCGTGTGGTTTGAACACCAGCCGGAGCTGGAACAGATCATGGAGTCCCGGAAGAATCCGCCGGAGCGCAACACCGTGCTGGGATTCGACCCGGACGGCGTCGCCCGGGCGTACGCGCGAATCACGAAGAACAGGGACAGCGAGAAGGCGTACGGCTTTGGCTGCGTCGACCCGCAGTGGCAGCGCCGCGGCGTCGGCTCCGCCCTGCTGGAGTGGCTGGAGGCGCGGACCAGACAGCGTTTCGCGGAGGATGCCGGAGCTGGCGGTGAAGGAACGCAGCACGCTGCCAGCCCACGGCTGCGGATCCACCACGAGCAGCAGCACCAGCACCAGGCGGCACTCTTCGCCAGGCACGGCTACGAGGTGGTGCGGTATTTCAACGAGATGCACCGGCCGCTGGCGGCGCCGTTGCCGGATGTGATGCTGGACCCGGGACTTGAGCTGGTGACCATGGGACCTGAACTCAGCGAGGCCGTACGGCAGGCACACAACGAGGCGTTCCGGGACCACTGGGGCAGTGAACCCAAGGACGAGGAATCGTGGGGATTCATCGTGAACGATCCCCTGGCGCGGCCCGACCTCAGCGCGGTTGTCCTCGAGCGCGGCACCGGCACGGTGGCGGGCTACCAGTTGGCCGCCCACGACGCCGAAAGCGCGGTCACGCGGGGATTCAGCGAAGGCTACACCGACCTGCTGGGCGTGCGGCGGGAGTTCCGCGGCCGCGGCATCGCCAGTGCCCTGCTCGCCGACGCCATGCGGCGCTTCGCTGCGGAAGGATTCGATGTCGCATCGCTGGACGTCGACTCCGAAAATCCCACGGGCGCGCTGGCGCTGTACCTCAAGATGGGCTACAAACCCGTCAACCAGAGCCTGGCCTGGGACAAGTCGCTGGGCTAGCCTGCCAGAGCGGCAGAGCTATCCGTCCACGTCGGCAAGGTGGTGGGCCACGTCGTGCAGGAAATACTGTGCGAGGGTCAGCACCGTGAATTCCGAACCGTTGCTGCGGAGCCCGGTCCTGCCCCACTGGGATTCCTTGACCCGGGCGAAGGATGCTGCCACCTGTTGGCCCTCGGCCGTCAGTTCGGCGCTGACCACGGCGGGGTCTGAGCCCGCGTAGTCGTTCTCCACGGCCGTCCGGTCCTGGTCCCAGTTCTCGAACTTCGCGTGGTCATCGGTGAGCATCAGGTTCAGCCGCCGGTCGAAGAGGCTGAAGACGTCCCGCACGTGGCAGGCATATTCCAGCGGCGACCAGGTGCTGTCATCGGGGCGCTCGGCGGCGTCCGGGCGGCGGAGCACGGCGCGCCAGCGCGGAAGCATGCTCTCCACGCTGCCGGGCACGGTGGACGGCGTGACCGTCGACGCCTCGAAACCGCATTCGCCGCACGGGCGGGAAAGGACCCAGGTCCAGTCTTTTTCATCCGGAATGATAGGCATGCCAGTAGTCTAGGCTTCCTGAGTCTGCGCGTCCGCCCACGTCATGCTGGGGCCGATGGCCTCCACTGCCTGGGACAGCGGGATGCCCGAGCCGTCCCGGCGACCGTGCTCCTGGGGCAGGGAACGCGCCACGCCGGCCAGGGATGACGCCTTCGCCGGGCCGTGACCCGCCCAGGCCTGCAGCAGGGTGTCTTCGCCCTTGAGGAAGCGGTGCGCCCGGACTCCGCCGGTGGCCCGGCCCTTGGCCGGGTACTCGGAAAACGCGGTCACCTTCGCGGCTCCCGGCGCGGTGCCCGGCAGGGCGCCGTCGGTCCCGGAGATGGTGACGACGACGGCGGCGTCGTCGCCGGGGGCAACGGCACCGAAGAAGATCACCTGGTCGCCGGACGCCAGCTTGATGCCCGCCATGCCGCCCGCGGTGCGCCCCTGGGGACGGACGCTGCCAGCGCTGAACCGCAGCAGCTGCGCCTGGCGCGTCAGGAACACCAGGTCGGTGTCGTCGCCCGCGGGGGCCACGCCCACCACCGTGTCCTTGTCCTTGAGCGCGATGGCTTCCCAGTCCTCCCGGTTGAGCGGGTAGTCAGGCTGCACCCGCTTGATGACGCCCTGGGCGGTGCCGATCGCAAGCACTTCGTCCAGCGGCGCGAACGCCACGAGCGTCTCGCCCTTCAGCAGGGTGATGAAGTCCCTGGCCGGGACGCCGCCGGCCAGGTTGGGCAGTCCGGACATCGGCGGCAGGACAGGCATGTCCATCACCTGGATGCGCAGCATGCGCCCCTGTGAGGTCACGGCCGCTATCTCGCCCCGGGCGGAGGTCTTGACCACGGAGCGGAACACGTCGTGCTTCGAACGCGGCCCGGATTCCGCGAGGCTGTCTTGGTTGGAGGTCCTGGCAATCTGGCCGGACGCAGTGAGAATGGCCCAGCAGGGGTCGTCGGCAATTTCCAGGGCGAGCGGCACGGCTTTGCCCTTGACGCCTGCCTTGCCCAGGTCACCGGCGGATGCCGCGGCGACGGTGGGGGAGACCGCCTCGGATTCCAGGAGCACGGTGCGGCGGGGTGTGCCGTATTTCTCTGCGATCTCGGCCAGCTCGCCGGACACCAGGTCCCGCAGCAGCTGGTCCGATCCGAGGATGGCTTCGAGTTCCTCAATCTCCCGGCGGAGCTCGTCCTGCTCCTTCTCGAGTTCGATCCGGGAGTACTTGGTTAGCTGGCGGAGGCGGAGTTCCAGGATGTAGTTGGCCTGGATCTCGGAGAGGTCGTAGATGGACATCAGCCGTTCCCTGGCCGCCGACGCCTCATCCGAGGACCGGATGATCTGGATGACCTCATCGATATCCACGATGGCGATGAGGAGGCCCTCCACCAGGTGCAGGCGGTCCTTCTTCTTGCCGAGCCGGAACGCCGTCCGGCGGCGCACCACGTTGAGGCGGTGGTCAACGTAGACGGTGAGCAGCTGCAGCAGGCCCAGGGTCTGCGGCTGCCCGTCCACGAGGGTGACGTTGTTGATGCCGAAGGAGTCTTCCATCGGCGAGTAGCGGTAGAGCTGCTGAAGCACGGCGTTCGGGTTGAAGCCGTTTTTCAGCTCGATGACCAGGCGCAGCCCGTGCTTGCGGTCGGTGAGGTCCACAATGTCGCTGATGCCGGTCAGCTTCTTGCCGTTGACCGCGTCCTTGATCTTCTCGATCACCTTCTCCGGGCCCACCATGTACGGCAGTTCGGTGACCACCAGGCCCGTCCGGCGGGCGGACAGCTGCTCCACCTCCACCTTGGCGCGGGTTTTGAAGGAGCCCCGGCCGCCGGCGTAGGCGTCGCGGATGCCGTCCAGGCCAACGATCCGGCCGCCCGTGGGAAGGTCGGGACCGGGCACGAACCGCATGATGTCCTCGAGCGTGGCATCCGGATTGGCGATGAGGTGCCGTGCCGCGGAGATCACCTCCACCAGGTTGTGCGGGGCCATGTTGGTGGCCATGCCCACGGCAATGCCGGTGGCGCCGTTGACCAGCAGGTTGGGGAATGCCGCCGGCAGGACATCCGGCTGGGTGAGCTGGTTGTCGTAGTTCGGAACGAAGTCCACCACGTCCTCGTCGAGGTGGTCGGTCATCGTGAGCGCGGCCGCCGCGAGGCGGGCCTCCGTGTAGCGGGGCGCGGCCGGACCGTCGTCGAGCGATCCGAAGTTGCCGTGGCCGTCGATCAGCGGAAGCCGCAGCGAGAAGTCCTGGGCCATGCGGACCATCGCATCGTAGATGGCGGTGTCGCCGTGCGGGTGCAGCTTGCCCATGACCTCGCCCACCACGCGGGCGCTCTTGACGTGGCCGCGGTCCGGGCGCAGGCCCATGTCACTCATCATGTACAGGATGCGCCGCTGCACCGGCTTGAGGCCGTCGCGGGCGTCGGGAAGCGCCCGGGAATAGATGACGGAATAGGCGTACTCCAGGAAGGAGCCTTCCATTTCGGAAGTGACGTCTATGTCGACGATGTTTTCGGTGTAGTCCTGGACGATTTCCGCGGACGGGGTGGAACTTTGGCGGCGGGCCATGGGGCTGGTGGATCCTTTTTGGGGTGCACTTCGGGAGACTTAGCTAGGCTAAGCCTATGGTGGAACAGCCCGCGGACGGCGTATATCCGGAATATTGGGAAGCCGATGTCGTGCTGCGGGACGGCGGAACGGCACACCTGCGGCCCATTCATCCTTCAGATGCGGACGCCGTGCAGGCTTTCCATGCCGGACAGTCGCAGAACTCAATCTACATGCGGTTCTTCGCGTTCAAGGCACGGCTGTCGAGCAAGGAGCTCAAACGGTTCACGGAGGTGGACTACCGCGACCGGGTGGCCTTCGTCATCACCATTGGCGGTGAAATCATCGGAATCGGCCGTTATGACCGGCTCGAGGACCCCTCCGAAGCCGAGGTGGCCTTCAACATCGCCGACAAGCACCAGGGCCGCGGCATCGGCTCCATCCTGCTGGAACATCTGGCCGCCGCTGCGCGTGAAAACGGCATCCGGCGGTTCAGCGCCGAGGTCCTCCCGGAGAACCGGAAGATGCTGATGGTCTTTTCGGACGCCGGCTATGACGTTAAACGGCATTTCGACGACGGCGTGGTCAGCCTGGAGTTCAACATCGACCCCACCGACAAATCACGCGCCGTGATGGAGTCCCGGGAACACCGCGCGGAGGCGAGGAGCGTGCAGGACCTGCTGGCGCCGTCGTCGGTCGCGGTGATCGGGGCGAGCCGCAAGTGGGGCACCGTGGGCTACCAGCTCCTCGAGCACATCATCGAGGGTGGCTTCACCGGCCCCGTCTACGCCATCAACCCGGTAGCGCTGGAGCTGGCCGGGATGCTGTCCTTCGGGAAGCTGTCGGAGGTGCCCGGCCCGGTGCAGCTGGCCATCGTGGCTGTGCCCTATGAGGAAGTCCCCATGGTGGTGGATGAGTGCGCCGCGGCCGGGGTCAAGGGAGTCCTGGTGGCGTCGGCCGGGTTCGCGGAAGACGGCGACCGCGGCCTCGTGCGCCAGCAGGCACTCGTCCGGCAGGCCAGGGCCAACGGCATGCGAGTCATCGGACCGGCATCGCTGGGCATGGTGAACACCCATCCTGCCGTGTCGCTGAACGCATCGATGGCGCCCACCCTGGCCCGCCGCGGGGGACTGGGGCTCTTCAGCCAGTCCGCCGCGATCGGTGTGGCCCTGTACGCGGCGTCAAGCCGCCGCCGCGTCGGCATCTCCACGTTCCTCTCCGCCGGCAACCGCGCGGACGTCTCCGGCAACGACATGATGCAGTTCTGGGAGGACGACGCCGATACCACCGCCGTGGGTCTCTACCTGGAGTCGATCGGCAACCCGCGCAAGTTTTCCCGGCTCGCCCGCCGGCTGGCCCTCACCAAGCCCGTCATCGTGGCGAAGTCCAACTCCATGGGCCTGCAGCTGCCGCCCGGGCATGCGGTCCGCACCACCCAGGCCCCGGGCGGGGCCCTCGACGCCATGATGCGCCAGGCCGGGGTGATCCGGGTGGAGACCATCGAGCAGCTGATGGACGTCGCGCAGATTGTCTCTGCCCAGCCGTTGCCCAAGGGCGCCGGCGTGGCAGTTTTCAGCAATTCAGGGGCGCTGGGCAAGGTCGTGGCGGACAGCGCAACGGCGCACGGCCTGGGCGTGGAGGCGCTCGTGGCTGACCTGGACCTCGACGCCGGCATGTCCCTCGCCCTGCCCGAACTGGAGCGACGGCTGCGCGAAACCCTTGCCCGCGACGACGTGCACGCGGCGGTGGTGGCCTTCCTGCCGGCCAGGGGACTGACGGTCGAGAAGATCGCGGGCGCGCTCGCCGGCTGCTCCGCAGGCGCCGGGAAACCTGTTGTCGCGGCATTCACCGGCATCCTGGACCCGTCCGTCTACGTGGAGGGCATGGTGGGGGATGAGGCCCCGGCCGCGCCCGTCCCGTGCTACTCAAATCCGGGAGCCGCCGTCGCCGCGTTGTCCGCGGTGGTGCGCTACGCCGAGTGGGCCCACCGCGACCAAGGACTCTTCGCGGACCCCCAGGGCTGCGACGCCGAAGCCGTGCATGCCGATCTTGAACTGCTGCTCAAGGACGTCCGGGGCGAACAGCTGAAGGAGCTGGACCCGGCGGACGCCGCCCGCCTGCTGGGGCACTACGGGATCACGGTGCTGCCCTCCGAGGGTTTCGTGACAGCAGATGAAGCGGTGGCAGCAGCCGATCGGCTGGGTTGGCCCGTGGCGCTCAAGACTACGGATCCCACGCTCCGCCACAGGCTCGACCTTGGCGGCGTGCGGCTGGACATCCAGGATCCGGAGTCCCTCCGGCTGAACATCCTGCAAATGCGGCGTGCGCTCGAGCCCTACGGCTCGTCGTCGCTGGAGGTGCAGGCGATGGCGCCGGTGGGCCAGGCCTGCACGTTCCGCGCCATCGAGGACCCGTTGCTGGGGCCGGTGGTCTCGTTCGGGCTGGCAGGCGACGCCGTAAACCTGCTCGACGACTGGGCGCACCGCGTGCCGCCGCTGTCCGCCGCGGATCTTCGGGACTTCATCCGCAGTCCCCGCGCCTCCCGCAAGCTGTTCGGCTACCAGGGGCTGCCCGCCGTGGACGTTGCCGCGCTCGAAGACCTGGCGGCGCGCCTGAGCCGGCTGAAGGACACCCATCCGGAAATTGCGCTGGTGGAGTTCAACCCGGTCCTGGCCACCCCGCAGGGGGTATTCATCCTCGCGGCGGACGTCCGGATCGGCAACGCGGCCCAACGCACCGACAGTGCCCGCAGGGCCATGCGCAACTGAGCGCTGGTTAGCATGTGCCAAGCCGATCTGTGAAAATGGGGAAATGAGCTCCCAGCCTCCCACCTCGAAGCCTCAAGCACCGGACCACAGCCCCCAGGCTTCCATCCACCACAGCTCACACAACCACACCGCCCAGGGCCAGAGCCTGGACGGGGCTCTGCAGCAGGCAGCCTTCTACCCCAGGCTCGTGGCCGACGTCGTGGACGACGCACTCGATGGCCGGGACTGCCTTGCCCACCTGGTTCACCTCGAAACACACTTTGACCGGGCCGAAGTCCGCCGGCACATCACGGTGCTGGTGCTGACCGACGACATGCTCGTGATCACCCACGTGGACGACCAGCAGCTCGACGATGCGGGCGAACAGATCGTGGCTCAGATTTCCACCGAGTCCGTGCCCGTGGCACAGATCCGCTCCGTGGTGCTGAGCTACATGTACTCCCAGCCGCAGAACTACAAGCCGTCGGACCCCGTGCGCGAGGTCACCCTGTCCATCGCCTGGTCCGGCGGGCAACGGCTCGAGATGGGCCCGGCCAGCTGCGGCGACCCGCAGTGCGAGGCCGACCACGGGTACAGCGGAACCATCGCCCAGGAGGACATCGTGCTGCGCATCTCTGCCGAGGCTGATGGCCTGCAGGCGGTCCAGGACGCCAAGCTCTTTGCCCGCGCCCTGCGTGCCGTGAACACAGGTTCGTCTGCCCCCGTCCCGCACGGGGCCCGGGCGCCGCAGCCGCGCCCTCGGATGGGTGTGTTCTCGAGCCGTCTCAGCCGCGGACACCAGCGCTGAGATGGCGCCGGAACACGACCTGCCTTCCCCCGCCCCCTCAACGCTTTCCGCTGCACCTCTTTCCACAACACTGCTGCCTCCGGCACCGGCCTACGGGCGCCGGTCCGTGGCCGAAGTGCTGGGCAGCGCTGCGGCAAGCATCGGCGTTGACGGCTTCGAGAACCGGCTCGGGCTGCCGCCTGCCCGGCGGATTTGCGTTGTCCTTGCCGACGGACTCGGGCGCAGCCTGCTGAAGCAGAAGTCTGCCCACACCCCGTTCCTCCGCGGCGTCATGCAGCGGGGCCAGGGCGACGTCCCGGTGTGGCTCGATTCCGCGTTTCCCTCCACGACTGCCGCTTCCCTCGCGAGCCTTGGCACGGGGCTGGCCCCCGGCCAGCACGGGCTCGTGGGCTATGACGTCCTTGACCCCGCCCAGGACAAAGTGGTCAACATGCTGGGTAACTGGGATGCCGGCGTGGATCCGCAGGCCTGGCAGCCTTTCCCCACGATCCTGGAACGGGCTGCGGAGCACATCGACGTCACCACCGTGAGCCTTCCCCAATTCGGCGACTCGCCCATGACCCGCGCCGCCCTGCGCGGCGGAACCTTCGTCTCCGGAATCACGTCGCATGCCCGGACGGCGGCCGCCGCGGAGGCGATGGCCGCTTCCGACGCGTCCCTCATGTACTTCTACGTGAACGATCTCGACAAGGCCGGCCACCGGCACGGTTCGCAGTCGCCGGAGTGGGAACACCAGCTCGAAGAACTGGATGCAACGGTCAAGCGTCTTGACTCCACCCTTCCCGCGGGAACCACGGTGCTGCTCACGGCAGATCACGGCATGCTGGACGTGGCAGAGTCCCAGCGCATCGACTACTCGGCCGACCCAGCACTGGTGGCCGGCGTCAGGCACACCGCGGGGGAACCCCGCATGCTCCACCTCTACCTTGAGGAAGACACGGGCAATGGCGACGCCGGGACCGCCCGGCAGCGCCTCCTGGACGCGTGGCGGAGCCGGTTCGGCGAGCGGATCTGGGCCTTTACCCGGGAAGAGGCCATTGGGGCCGGCCTCTTCGGACCGGTCCGGTCTGGCGTCGAGCGGCGTGTCGGCGACGTCATGATCGCGGCCCGCGATGCACTTGCCTTCTATGACACCCGCCGTGTGCGTCCCAGCGCCATGGAGGTGGTGGGGCAGCACGGTTCCCTGACCAAGGCGGAGCGGGAAGTCCCGCTGCTCTGCTTCCAGGCCGCGGGCAAGGCCCCCGGCCCCCGGAGGGCACGTGGCTGAGCTCGTCTTCTTCTCCGGCACCATGGACTGCGGAAAGTCCACGCTTGCGCTGCAGATGGATTACAACCACCGTGCCCGCGGGCGCGGCGGTGTCCGCTTCAGCTGCAACGACCGCGCTGGCGGCTCACGCATCTCCAGCCGGCTCGGGCTTGAGACGGACGCCGTGGAGGTCGTGGACACCACGGATTTCTGGGACGAAGTGGTGCTGCGCCGCACGCGGGGCGTCCGCGTCGATTACCTCATCTGCGACGAAGCCCAGTTCTATTCCCCCGAGCAGGTGGAACAACTCGCGCGGATAGTGGATGAGATCGAGGTTGACGTCTTCGCGTTTGGGATCACTGCCGATTTCCGAACCCGGCTTTTCCCCGGTTCGCAGCGGCTGATTGAGCTCGCGGACCGGGTTCAGGTACTGCAGGTGGAGGCACTCTGCTGGTGCGGCCGGCGCGCCACCCACAATGCCCGGACAGTGGACGGCGTGATGGTCATGGAAGGCGCCCAGGTGGTGGTGGGCGACGTCGAAATGGCCGCCGACGGGGCGCCTGCCGGCACTCCGGCCGACGCGTCCGCGGCCGTACCGGCGGTCGGGTATGAGACGCTGTGCCGGCGGCATTTCATGCGCCGGGTAACCGCCCACGGCGCCAACCTCATGGCCCTGCAGGACCAGCTGCTTCCGTTTGAAGTGGACGCCTGCCTGTGGCGCGGTGCCAGCGGCCGTGCAGGGAGCACCGCCGCGAACGCCTAGCAGCGCTCTAGTCGCCCCGGGTGCCGAAGACTATCTCGTCCCAGCTCGGAACGCTGGACCGCTTGGGCCTCGACGGCTGGCGCTCAGGTTCGTCACGGTCCGGTTCCTGGCGGTCGGTTGTTCCCTGGTCCGCAGCCCTGCCGGCAAGCCTGCGGCGTGGAGTTCCCCGGCCGAGCAGTTCGTCCAGACCTGGGTTGCCGGCGGCAGGGCTGTCGGAACCCTGTGCGGGCCGGTCTGCCGGTTTGTTGGGGGCAGCCGGAACTGCCGGGGCTGCCGGCGTGTCGTGGCCCGCGCTGCCGACTGGCCGCAGCGGGGACGGGACGATGGTGATCTCCCGCGTGTCCGTGCTGACGCCGTCGTGGAGTGTAAGCGAATCGTCTTCAGGCTCCGGATGCCGGGGCGCGAGGCTGAGGCGGGACATCATGGAGGGCCGGCCGTCGCGCCTGCGCGTTCCTGGCACTGTCTCGGCCACCGGGGGCTCCTGTGCCTCCGCCTCGCCGGGCGCGTCAGATTCGTCCGGTTCGCCTTGTTCGGCTGGTTCGCCCGGTTCGCCCGAGTTTCGCTCCGAAGCGGCGGAAATCTCCGCCGGCCGGGGGTGCGCCGCCGGGACCCCGTGCGTCAGCAGGAGCGCCAGGGCGTCGTCGCTGTCCTCGTCAAGGCCCAGCCGCTGACCCCTGCGGGAACGCAGCATGTCGAGCAGGCCGTCCGCGTCCTTCTGCTGGTCGGCGCCGTGCTGGTTGGCGCCCTGCTGGTTGGCGCCCTTCCGGGCTGTGGCCTCGGCGTCGGTTTCAAAATCGAACGGCCGGTCCGATACGGCCGAAAGCCTGCGCGCGGGCACCGGACCGTCCAGGGGCTCCAGCTCGCTGAGCTGCTGGGCCCAGCGGTTGGCGTTCTGCAAGGATTTGCGGGACGGATTGAACGTCCACATGGCAGGGGGCTCTTCACCGATGCTGGCGTGCCCGCCCGGCGGGGTATCGAACCTTGCCACCACCGTCCAGGTACCATCCGGGCGCCGCCAGGAATCCCATTCAAGGGTGGAGGATGCGATGCCGTGGGCGGCCAGGCGGTGGCCCACCATATCGCCCAGCGTGGCAGGGTTGTCGCCGAAAGCGGACCGGTAGATGTCATGGCCGGGGGCAGGGGACGCGACCTCCACCCTGCGGGCCTGCTGTGCCACGTATTCGCGCTCGGCCAGGACCGGACCCTCGTAGCGTTCAACTTTCTCCAGCGGCAGCCCGGAGGCTTCGGCGACCTCTGCGGCCGTCGCGCCGCTGCGGATCCTTGCCTGGATGTCGCGCGGAGACAGTGCAGCAACCGGCCCGGCCGGTTTCCGCACAGAAGGCCGGCTTGCCGCCAGCCGTAACGCTTCGTTGATCGGCAGCTGGAACATCTCGCCGCCGGTGCCGCTCAACAGGAGATGCTCCCCGTCGTCGTGGACGCCTACAAGCCGTAGATCCTGCATACAATCCTCCACCCTGGCATTACTATCAATCGAAACTCTGCCACCCAAGCCTGTCTTTTCCCGTTAGGACGAAGGGCGCGCCGCGAAATTCCGGGACTTTCGGGCCGTGCGGAGAGACGTCTCGCCGGCGGGGGCCGGTGCCGGAAGCTCGCTGTGCCGGGCTATGGCTTTTCCCTGCGGCATAGGGAAAAATGGCCCCGGACCGGGCACAAACTGACGGCGCTCAGCGTTGTGCACGGTGATTTATCCAAGCGAGTCGACGGAGGGTGGGCAGCAGACCATGGCGACAGACTATGACGCACCGAGGAAGTCGGAAGAAGACCTCAACGAAGATTCGATTGAGGAGCTGAAGACCCGCCGTGCCGATAAACCGACGGCTGTGGTTGAAGAGGACGAAGCCGATCTCGCTGAGGGGTATGAGCTGCCCGGTGCTGACCTGTCCGGCGAGGAACTGCTGGTCCGGGTCATGCCTGCCCAGGCTGACGAGTTCACCTGTTCCTCATGCTTCCTGGTCCGGCACCGCTCCCAGATCGCCCGCGAAAAGGACGGCCGCCTCTACTGCCGGGACTGCGAAGGCTAGGACTGGCCCGTGGCGTTCCTCGCCGTGAGCGCGGCCACCAACTCCTCCGGGCGGCGCGTGGACGTCAACCAATATGGTGTGGGATCCGAGGGGTCGTTGATCTCGATACGGACCACGGGATCGATCCAACCGCGGATGCAGAGGTAGGCGATGCCGTTGAGGCGGGTGCCGCGCTCGGCGGTGGCTTCCGTGCCGCGGAACGCCTCAACGTGGCCAACGAGCCCACGATCGATGCTGGCCCGGCCCACCTGGAGAGTCCGGCCCGTGACCGATATTGCCGGCGTGGACAGGATCAGCAAGACCGCTTCGATGGCGAAGAGGACGGCGGCGGCCGTGAAGCCGGCCGCAGTGCTGATGGGTGCAAAGACCAGGATGCCAGCGCCGGCCAGTCCCGCGGCAACTAGCCAGATCCACACACCGGGCCACAGCTTTTCGGCAAAAACAACGGTGTCATCCTGCGGAGGCTGGTGGCGGGCAGGCATGGGGGCGCTTGATTCGGGCATGCTCCCAGCTTTCCATCTTTGCCGGGGCTTTTCATCCCGGCCTCTCCGGGCTTCACCGCTGAATCGCGGCCAGTAGGTCCGGGGAAGCTGCGGACGATAGAGTGAGGAACTGTGACTGACGAAAAAACAGCCATTACGCCAACGCTGCAGCACGCGGCACCCGACGCTGCGACGCCCGCTTCGGCGGAAGCGCTGCCCGCAGCAGAGTACGGAGCGCCAACTGTGCAGGTTCAACTTAAAATGCTCGACGACGGCCTGGAAGCGCCGTCGTATGCCCACCCCGGCGACGCCGGCGCCGACCTGCGCGCCCGTGAGGACGTGGTCCTTGAACCGGGCGAGCGGCGGCTCGTGCCCACCGGCGTCTCCATCGCCCTTCCTGACGGGTTCGTGGCACTGATCCACCCCAGGTCCGGCCTCGCGACCAAGCACGGCCTCACGGTGGTCAACGCCCCCGGCACTGTTGACGCGGGCTACCGCGGCGAGATCGCCGTGACGCTGCTGAATACGGACCGTGAGCAGGCGATTGAGCTCCGCCGCGGCGATAGAATTGCACAGATGGTCATCCAGCGCGTGGAGTATGCCCAGTTTGTCTCTGTGGGGGAACTGAGTGACTCCGTCCGCGGCGCCGGAGGCTTCGGCTCGACGGGCGGCTTCGCGGTTCCGCGACCCTAGGTTTCCGACACCCTGGGTTCCGCGACCCGGCTTCCCGGGGCGGCCGAAGGCGGCCAGCGCCAGACAGGATGCGGCCCCGCGGGCCGGTGCGACAAGATCACAACTGAAGGAGACAACCCATGGTTTTTGGGCGGGGCAAGAAAGCCAAAAAGGAAGCGGCCTCAGAGCCGGAGGAAGTCAGGGAGGACAGCGCCGCCGAGTCGGCCAGCGCCGCCACTGCAGTGTCCGGCCGAAGCGTCACCGGCCCCTTTGATGTCTCCGAAATCAGCAGCCGGGACGGCTATGTGGACCTGGGCGCCCTGCTCATTGCCCCCCGCGAAGGTCTTCAGCTTCGGCTGGAAGTGGAGGAGGCAACGCAACGGGTCGTGGCGGTCACCATGGATCTGGACGCGTCCAGCCTGCAGCTCCAGGCTTTTGCTGCACCGCGGTCCGAGGGACTTTGGGACGAAATCCGTGAACAGATCGGGCAGTCGGTCGGCGGCCAGGGCGGCCAGGTCGAAGAAATCCAGGGCGAGTTCGGCACCGAGCTCGTGGCCAAGCTGCCCTCCAGCGCCAGCGACGGCAGCCAGGGATACCGGGTAGCCCGCTTCATTGGCGTCGACGGTCCACGGTGGTTCCTCCGCGGCGTGTTTGGAGGCGACGCGGCGCTGAACCGGGAGGCCGCCGCCGGCCTCGAGGAGCTCTTCCGCAAGATCGTGGTCATCCGCGGCGACAACCCCATGCCGCCCAGGGATCTCCTGCAGCTGCGCCTGCCCAAGGACGTGCCAGGACCGGTGCCCCCGGCCGCTCCGGAATTCGAACAGCCCGAGCGCGGTCCGGAGATAACCCAGATTGGTTGATGCCGGCCGCCGCACGCAGGACGGGTCGGTACCCATCAGCGGGCTGCCGGAACGGGGACGCGTTCTGTGCCATGGCTTCATCGAATCGGTGACGTACGTGCCTGCCACGCAGGTGGCGGCATTCACGGCCACGGTTGTGGATCACGACCGCCCGGCACGGGCAACCCCGGCCCCGGCGGCACAGCACGGCCGGCTGCGGGTCATCTGGCTGGGGCGCCGCCGCGTACCGGGCATCGACCCCGGGACCGAAGTCCGGCTTGACGGCATGCTGGCCGTGCGCGACGGCCTGCCGACCATGTTCAATCCCCGCTACGAAATATTGTCCCGCCAGGAGAACCCATGACATTGCCCGAAAAACCCGAACCGGGAGCGGAAAGGTCCGAACCCGCCCCGGCCCCGGACGCGCCGGGGCTTGCGGGCCTGGCCGAGGGCTATGCCGCCAAAGCCGGGCTGCACCGCACGGATGACGGCCGCATCGACGTCCTCAAGAGCGCCGGCGGCTACCAGGGGATCGCGGAGAGCATCCTCCCCGGTCTGGTCTTCCTCATATCGTTTACCATCACCGCCGACCTGACGACGTCGCTCATTGCGGCGCTGGCAGCTGCCGCGGTGTTTACCGTCGTGCGCCTGATTCAGCGCCGCCCCTTGACACAGGCACTGGCCGGAGTGGTCGGCGTCGGCATTTCCGCCTGGCTCGCCAACACCACCGGCAAGGCGGAGGACTTCTATCTGCCCGGATTCCTGACCAACGCGGCCTATATCGTGGCGATGGTCATCTCCATCGCCGTCCGGTGGCCCGTCGCCGGGCTGCTGTTCGGCTTCATCCGCAACGAAGGCCTGGACTGGCGGCAGCACCCGGCAAGGGTACGCGCCTACCAGTTGGGCACCTGGATTATCGTGGGGGTGCTGGCCCTGCGCCTCGTGGTGCAGGTGCCCCTGTACCTCATGGGTCCTGACGGGCTGGCAGCACTGGCAACCACCCGGCTCATCATGAGCGCGCCACTGTACATCCTGGGCGTGTGGCTGGCATGGCTGGTCACGCGGCCGGCAGCCCCGCCGGGGACTCAGCCCTCGAAGCCGTCGGCCTCTAACGATTCGGTCTGAGCCTGGCTTTCCTCCGGTCCGGGGGCCGGCTCCTGGCCTTCACTTGATCCAGGCGACAGCAGCTCACGCAGCTGCGCCTCGGCGGCAATCGTGGTGACGAAGAACAGCTCATCGCCGCCGTCGATGACATCGTCCCGGCTGGGCGTAATCGGTGCCTGGTCGCGGAGGATCGCCACGAGTGTCGAGTCCTCCGGCCAGTCGATGCTTCCCACGGTGAGCCCGATGGCGTGCGAGTCGTGCGGCACCGTGAACTCCACGAGGGATGACACGCCGGTCTGCAGTGTGAGCAGCCGGACGAGGTCGCCGATTTCCACGGCCTCCTCGACGAGCGCCGTCATGAGCTGCGGGGTGTTGACGGCGACGTCCACGCCCCAGGAATCATTGAACATCCAGTCATTCTTCGGGTTGTTCACGCGGCCCACCGTGCGGCCGACCCCGAATTCCGTCTTGGCCAGGAGCGAAACGACGAGGTTCACTTTGTCATCACCCGTGGCAGAGACGACGACGTCGGCGTCTTCAAGTTTTGCGTCCTGCAGCGTGCTCAGTTCGCAGGCATCGCCAACCAGCCAGTGCGCCCCCCGCAGCCCGCTGCGGCCAATGACCTCCGGCTTGAGATCGATGAGCAGGATCTCGTGCTTATGGGCCAGCAGCTCGCGGGCTATCGAGGAGCCGACGCTTCCGGCCCCGACGATGACGACTTTCACTTAGGACTCCTTGGCGGGTACTTGGGCGAGAATGTGGGCCACTTCTGCGCTGCGGTCCAGGCGCATCATGGCGTGGACGGTGTCGCCGTCCTGGTACGAGGTGGCGGCGGTGGGAAGCATCCCTTCGCCGAACCGGGTCAGGTACGCGACGCGCACGTCGGCGGCCTTCTCGATCGAGGACACGGAGTGGCCGATCCAGGCGGGGTTGATGTCGAGTTCGCCGAGAACCAGCCGGCCCGACGGTTCCCGGAAATCGCCGGCCAGGTGCTGCTCGGGAAGGATGCGGCGGAGGACTTGGTCTGCGCTCCAGCGCACGGCGGCCACGGTGGGGATGCCCAGCCGCTGATAGATCTCGGCCCGGCCGGGATCGTAGATCCTGGCAACGACGTGCTGCACGTGGAAGGTTTCGCGTGCCACGCGGGTGGCCAGAATGTTGGAGTTGTCACCGCTGGAGACAGCGGCGAACGCGTACGCCTCGGCCACTCCGGCCTGCTTCAGCGTGTCCCGGTCGAAGCCCACGCCGGTGACCTTGCGGCCGGTGAAGCCGGAACGGAGCCGGCGGAAGGCCCGGTCGTCCTGGTCGATGATGGCCACCGAATGGCCTGCGTCCTCGAGTGTGTGAGCCAGGGTTGCCCCGACGCGTCCACAGCCCATGATCACGAAGTGCGCCACCCGTGTCTCCTCCAGTTGTCCTGCTGCTCCGTAAGACTCTACCGCCGGAATCCCGCCATGACATCGCGCGTGAATCAGACTAACTTTGTGTGGTGCTGACAATTCTGAATGCCGTAAAGCGGGTGCTGGTGGGGAGGCCCTTCCGGACCGACCGGATGCCCCACACGCTTCTGCCGAAGCGGATTGCGCTTCCTGTCTTCGCGTCGGATGCGCTCTCGTCCGTGGCCTACGCGCCCGACGAGATCCTCCTCACACTGGCCTTGGCGGGCGTGAGCGCAGTGGCATTCTCGCCTCTGGTGGGACTGGCTGTCATGGTGGTGCTGCTGACTGTCGTCGCCTCCTACCGGCAGAACGTCCATGCCTATCCGTCGGGCGGCGGCGACTACGAAATCGCCAACGTGAACCTGGGGAAGCACGCCGGGCTGACGGTGGCATCCGCCCTGCTCGTTGACTACGTGCTGACCGTCGCCGTTTCCATGTCCTCGGCCGCGACCTACCTGACCACGGCAATTCCGTCCCTCCACGGCCAGCAGGCGGCGTTCGCCACCGTCGGCGTGGTGATTCTGGCCCTCGTGAACCTGCGCGGGATCAAGGAAGCGGGAGGCGTCTTTGCCGTGCCCACCTACATCTTCATGGCGTCGATCCTGGGCATGACCGCCGTAGGGGTATTCCAGGCCGTGACCGGGCAGCTGGGCCAGGCGCCGTCGGCAGCGTTCACGATCGTCCCGGCGCCCGGTTTCGACGAGGGCCTCGTGGGCCTCGCCGGCGCGTTCCTGCTGCTGCGCGCTTTTTCCTCCGGCGCCGCCGCCCTGACCGGTGTGGAAGCCATCAGCAACGGCGTGCCGAACTTCCAGAAGCCCAAGAGCAAGAACGCTGCCACCACCCTGCTGCTCCTGGGCATCATTGCCTCGGCCATGCTGGCAGGGATCATCTATCTGGCCAATGCCACCAAGGTGCACATTGTGCTGGATCCGGCCACGGAGTTCCTCCTGAATGGGAACCCGCTTCCTGAGGGCTATATCCAGAGCCCGGCCATCAGCCAGATCGCGCAGACTGTGTTCGGACCGGGGTCCATCCCCTTCTATATCGTGGTTGCGGCCACCGGCGTGATCCTCGTCTTCGCCTCCAACACTGCCTTCAACGGTTTTCCCGTGCTGGGGTCCATCCTTGCCCAGGACGGTTACCTGCCCCGGCAGCTCCGCACCCGCGGCGACCGCCTGGCCTTCAGCAACGGTGTGCTCGCGTTGGCCGCCGGGGCGCTCGTGCTCATCATTTCCTTCAACGCCGACGTCACCAAGCTCATCCAGCTGTACATCGTGGGTGTGTTCATCTCGTTCACAGCAAGCCAGCTGGGCATGATCCGCCACTGGGGCCGGGAGCTCAAACTGGCACGGGACAAGGCGGTGCGGCTCCGGATCATCAAATCCCGGACCATCAACATGATCGGCTTCGGCATGACCGCGCTGGTGCTGGTGATCGTGCTCATCACCAAGTTTGAGCAGGGGGCCTGGATCGCGCTGCTGGCGATGTTTGTCCTGTTCCTCATCATGTGGAGCATCCGGGCCCACTACGACAACGTGGCCAGGGAACTCGCCGTGGACGAGGACTCCTCACCGCGGGCCCTGCCCACCAGGGTCCACGCGGTGCTGCTCGTTTCCCACGTCCGCAAGCCGGTCCTGCGTGCCCTGGCATATGCGCGGGCCTCCCGGCCCTCCCGGCTGGATGCCATCACCGTGGACATCAATGAGGAAGAGACGGCCCACACGCTGGCGGACTGGGAAAAGCTGGACATCCCCGTGCCGCTGACGGTCCTCGCCAGCCCCTACCGCGAGACAGTCACTCCCATCATGGAGTACGTCAAGAACATGCGCAGGGACTCGCCCCGCGACCTGATCGTCATCTACATACCCGAATATGTGGTCGGCAAATGGTGGGAACAGCTCGTGCACAACCAGACGGCGCTGCGCATCAAAACCCGGCTCCACTTCGAACCCGGCGTCATGGTGGCCAGTGTTCCGTGGCAGCTCAAATCATCCGAAGAAGCAAAGAAACTGCAGGACATCCAATGAACCCCGAACCACTGACTTCCTCCGCCGGCGCAGAACTGGTGGTGGAGATAGGCCCCGTTGCCCATGGCGGCCACTGCGTGGCGCGGCACGAGGGCCGGGTGGTATTCGTCCGCCACGGCATCCCCGGGGAGAAGGCGCGTGTCCGCCTGACGGACGCGGGGGAGTCCGCCAAATTCTGGCGCGCCGACGTCGTTGAGGTTCTGGACCCCTCGCCGGACCGTGTCCCGCACTTTTGGCGCGTCGCCGATTCGCCGGCTTCGTGGGGGCACGGGCGGCCGCCGGTCGGCGGCGCCGAACTGGGACACATCTCCCTGGCCCGGCAACGGCGCCTCAAGTCAGAGGTGCTGGCCGAACAGCTGAGGCGGCTGGCCGGCGTCGACCTTTCACCTGAGGTGGAGGCGGTGGGCGGCGCCACCGCGGACGGCGGCGAACCGCACGACGGCGGCGCTGGCCTCGCGTGGCGGACCCGGGCCGGTTTTGCGGTCACCGCCGGCGGCAAGCTCGGCATGCACGCCCACCGTTCGGACGAGGTCATTCCGGTCCGCGAAATGCCGCTGGCGGTCGAGGGCGTCAACGCGCTCCGGCTGTGGGACATCGATCTGCAGGGCATCGAACGGGTGGAGGTGGCGGCACCGGCGAACGGATCGCGGCCGCTCGTGCTCCTCGTGCCTGCGCCCGGCACCCGCGCCAAACGGCTCAGCTCCATACTGGCCCAGCTCCCCGCGGACATTTCGGTGGCCAGTTACGATCCGCTCAAGGATGAGACGCTGCAGCTCCGGGGACGGACCTGGGTGCAGGAGTCCGCCGCGGGCCACGATTACCGGATCACGGGTGCCGGATTCTGGCAAATCCACCGGGATGCCCCGGAAACGCTGGTGGGTGCCGTTACCGGTTTCCTGCACGACGGCGGGTTCCTGGAGCCTGGTGCGGCCGTGGCGGATCTCTATGCCGGTGCAGGACTGTTTACCGCCCCGCTCGCCGACGCCGTTGGCGAAACGGGCTCGGTGCTGTCCGTGGAAGGCGCCCCCGGAACGAGCAGGGACGCGCGGAAGAATCTCCACAACGCGCCGCAGGTGGAAATCGTGCAGGGCCGCGTGGAGCGGGTGCTGCGCCAGCGGCCCCGGAGCTTCGATGCGCTGGTGCTGGATCCGCCGCGCGCCGGCGCCGGCAAGGCCGTTGTGAACCAGCTCATGGCCGCCAGCCCGCGGGCCATTGCGTACGTTTCCTGCGACCCGGCATCGTTTGCCCGGGACATCGGGTACTTCCAGCAGGGCGGCTGGTCCCTGGCGCAGCTCCGGGCGTTCGACCTGTACCCGCATACGCACCATCTGGAGACGGTTGCCCTGCTGACTCCCCGCGGCTGATGCCACTAGGATGGGCGGAGTAGTCCCACGTCGCGCGCCGTATGTCTCGGCTGACCCCATGCTCTTTTGTAGGACCAGGTACTAATTAGGCTGACCTAACTAGCAAGCGGTCTACCGCGCGACAAAGATGAAACTGTTGCGAGAGGAGTCCTGCGATGAGCACTGTGGACAGCTTCGGTTCAAAAGGCAAACTTAATGTAGCCGGAACCGAATACGAAATTTTCCGGTTGAACTCCGTTGAAGGTTCAGAAAACCTTCCGTTCAGCCTCAAGGTATTGCTTGAAAACCTGTTGAGGACCGAGGACGGCGCGAACATCACTGCGGATCACGTTCGCGCCCTCGCTGGGTGGGATCCGAATGCCCAGCCCGACACTGAAATCCAGTTCACGCCTGCCCGCGTGATCATGCAGGACTTCACCGGCGTTCCCTGCGTCGTGGACCTTGCCACCATGCGCGAGGCGGTGAAGGAGCTCGGCGGCGATCCGAAGAGGGTGAACCCGCTGGCACCTGCGGAAATGGTCATTGACCACTCCGTGCAGATTGATGCTTTCGGTAACTCCGGCGCGCTGGAGCGCAATATGGAGATCGAATACCAGCGCAATGGTGAGCGGTACCAGTTCCTGCGCTGGGGACAGACGGCATTCGATGACTTCAAGGTCGTGCCGCCGGGAACCGGCATCGTGCACCAGGTCAACATCGAATACCTGGCACGCACCGTCATGACCCGCGAAGTGGACGGCGCCCTCCGCGCCTACCCCGACACCTGCGTCGGCACCGACTCGCACACCACCATGGTGAACGGCCTCGGTGTGCTCGGCTGGGGCGTCGGCGGCATCGAAGCCGAGGCGGCCATGCTGGGCCAGCCGGTTTCCATGCTGATCCCGCGCGTCGTCGGCTTCAAGCTGACCGGCTCCATCCCTGCGGGCGCCACCGCCACCGATGTCGTCCTGACGATCACCGAACAGCTGCGCAAGCACGGCGTCGTGGGCAAGTTCGTGGAGTTCTACGGCGAAGGCGTGGCCGAAGTGCCGCTCGCCAACCGCGCGACCATCGGCAACATGAGCCCGGAGTTCGGCTCCACGGCTGCAATGTTCCCGATCGACGACGTCACAATCGAGTACCTGCGCCTCACCGGCCGCTCGGAAGAGAACGTTGCCCTCGTCGAGGCGTACGCCAAGGAGCAGGGCCTCTGGCACGACCCGTCGAAGGAGATCAAGTTCTCCGAGTACCTCGAACTTGACCTGTCCACCGTTGTTCCGTCCATCTCCGGCCCGAAGCGTCCCCAGGACCGCATCGAGCTGACGGACGCCAAGGAGCAGTTCCGCAAGGACATCCACAACTACGTCACGCTCGAAGACGGCAGCGTGGACGAGTCCCTCGACGAGTCCTTCCCCGCGTCGGACTCGCCGTCGTTTACCCACGCCGACTCCCACACGACCGATTCGGCACGCGTTGTTTCCGCAGCCAACGGTTCTGAGGGCCGCCCGTCCAGCCCCGTCCACATCACGATGGAAGACGGACGCGAGTTCGAGCTGGACCACGGCGCAGTGTCGATCGCGTCGATCACCTCGTGCACCAACACCTCCAACCCGTCGGTGATGCTGGCCGCCGCGCTGCTGGCCCGGAACGCCGTCGACAAGGGCCTGACCTCCAAGCCGTGGGTCAAGACCTCCGTCGCTCCCGGCTCCAAGGTAGTCACTGACTACTACGAGAAGTCCGGGCTGACGCCGTACCTGGAGAAGCTTGGCTTCTACATCGTGGGCTACGGCTGCGCAACCTGCATCGGCAACTCCGGACCGCTGGACGCTGAGATCTCCGAGGCCATCCAGGCCAACGACCTTTCCGTCACGGCTGTCCTGTCCGGCAACCGCAACTTCGAAGGCCGGATCAACCCGGACGTGAAGATGAACTACCTGGCCTCCCCGCCGCTGGTCATCGCCTACGCCCTCGCCGGATCCATGGACTTCGACTTCGACACCGACGCCCTGGGCCAGGACGCGAACGGCAACGACGTCTTCCTGAAGGACATCTGGCCGAACCCGGTCGAGGTCCAGCAGGTCATCGATTCCTCGATCGACAAGGAAATGTTCGCCCGCGGCTACGAGGGTGTCTTCGAAGGCGACGACCGCTGGAAGGCCCTTGACACCCCGGCAGGCGACACCTTCGCGTGGGACGAGAAGTCCACGTACGTGCGGAAGCCCCCGTACTTCGAGGGCATGAAGGCACAGCCGGAACCGGTCCAGGACATCACCGGTGCGCGTGTGCTGCTCAAGCTGGGCGATTCGGTCACCACCGACCACATCTCCCCGGCCGGCTCCTTCAAGTCGGACACCCCGGCAGGCCAGTACCTGCTGGCCAACGGTGTGGAGCGCAAGGACTTCAACTCCTACGGCTCACGCCGCGGTAACCACGAAGTCATGATTCGCGGCACCTTCGCCAACATCCGTATCAAGAACCAGCTGCTCGACGGCGTGGAAGGCGGCTTCACCCGCGACTTCACGCAGGCTGACGGCCCGCAGGCCTATGTCTACGACGCCGCGCAGAACTACCAGGCCGCCGGCACCCCGCTGGTCGTCCTGGCGGGCAAGGAGTACGGCTCCGGTTCATCGCGTGACTGGGCAGCCAAGGGCACCGCGCTGCTGGGCGTCAAGGCCGTCATCGCCGAGAGCTACGAGCGCATCCACCGCTCCAACCTGATCGGCATGGGCGTCCTTCCTCTGCAGTTCCCGGCCGGCGAGTCCGCTGCCACGCTGGGGCTGACCGGTACGGAATCCTTCGCTGTTGAGGGTGTCACCGCACTCAACGAAGGCACCACGCCGAAGACGCTCAAGGTCACGGCCACCGCCGAAGACGGTACCGCCAAGTCGTTCGATGCGGTCCTCCGCATCGATACGCCGGGTGAAGCCGACTACTACCGCAACGGCGGCATCCTGCAGTACGTGCTGCGCCAGATCTCCGCAAACTAGCGGAGCCTGCCCCAGGGCAGATCAGGCGTGAAGCCCCGGCCGGTCACTGACCGGCCGGGGCTTTTGCCTTCATCCCACGCGGCAGGCAGGCCCGTGCGTGCGCCTGGCGCGGCGGCTTGCCCGGCGCAGACGACCGGCCGGAGGCGTTAGAGTTAAAAGGCATGTCTACCAGCCGAAGGAGGGCCCGTTGGGAATCTTGGAGACCATCCGGAATCCGCAGGACCTGAGTAAGTTGTTCGAGGCGCAGCTGGATCAGCTGGCCGCCGAGGTCAGGGAATTCCTGATCGGCAACGTCTCCCAGACGGGCGGGCACCTTGGCCCCAACCTCGGCGTCGTCGAACTGACCATGGCGGTGCACCGGATCTTTGATTCGCCCCGCGACAGCATCGTCTTCGACACCGGCCACCAGTCGTACGTGCACAAACTCCTTACCGGGCGCCAGGATTTCAGCACCCTCCGCCAGCAGGGCGGGCTGTCCGGATACCCTGACCGCGCTGAATCCGAGCACGATATCGTCGAAAGCTCGCACGCTTCGTCCTCGCTGTCCTGGGCCGACGGGATTTCCCGTGCCCGCCAGCTGACCGGCGACGGCGACCGGTACGTCATCGCCGTCGTCGGGGACGGCGCCCTCACCGGCGGCATGGCATGGGAAGCCATCAACAACATTGCCGCCGACAAGAGGCGCCGCGTCGTCATCGTGGTCAACGACAACGGCCGGTCCTATGCCCCCACTGTCGGCGGATTTGCCGATTACCTTGCGTCCCTGCGTCCTACGATCGATTCGCTGCGGGCTGCGCCCGCTTACGAAGTCGCCCTCGACTGGTGGAAGAAGAAGCTCCAGAGCGGCGGCCCGGTCGGCCAGTTCACCTACAAGAGCCTGCACGCCATGAAAAAAGGCATCAAGGACTGGTGGGCTCCGCAGGGCATGTTCGAAGACCTCGGCATGAAGTACATCGGCCCCGTGGACGGCCATAATCTGCAGGCCCTGGAACATGCCCTGTCCACGGCCAAGAACTATGCCGGCCCGGTGATTGTGCACGCCATGACGGAGAAGGGCCACGGCTACGCGCCCGCACGTGCACACGAAGCCGACCAGTTCCACGCGGTGGGGATCATCGACCCCGAAACCGGGGAGCCCGCCGAGGCCGGAGGTGCGAAGTCCTGGACCTCCGTCTTCGCGGACGAAATCGCCGATATCGCCGATGAGCGCAAGGACATCGTGGGGATCACCGGCGCGATGCTCATCCCCGTGGGGCTGCACAAATTCGCCGCCCGCCACCCGGAGCGGGTGTTCGACGTCGGCATTGCCGAACAGCACGCCCTCACCTCCGCAGCCGGCATGGCCTTCGGCGGACTGCACCCCGTCGTCGCCGTCTACGCGACCTTCCTCAACCGCGCCTTCGACCAGCTGCTGATGGACGTTGCGCTGCACAAGGCGGGCGTCACCATTGTCCTGGACCGCGCCGGTGTCACGGGTCCCGACGGCGCCAGCCACCACGGGATGTGGGACATGGCGATGGTCCAGATCGTTCCCGGGCTCCATCTGGCAGCCCCCCGGGACGCCACGAGACTGCGGGAGGAACTGCGCGAAGCAGTCGCCGTTGAGGACGCGCCCACCGTGATCCGCTACTCCAAGGGAACGGTCGGGGCCGAGGTCGAAGCCATCGAGCGGCTGGGCGACGGCGTGGACGTCCTCGCCCGCCGGCCGGCCGGCTCCACCGAGAACGACGTCCTGATCGTGAGCGTGGGTGCCATGTCCGAACTCGCCCTGAACGTCTCGAACCGGCTGGGCGCGCAGGGCATCAGCTCCACTGTGGTGGACCCGCGCTGGGTGTTGCCGGTCCGGAAATCGATCATCGCCCTGGCCGCCCGGCACCGCCTGGTGATCTGCATCGAGGACGGCGTCCGCGCCGGCGGCGTGGGGTCCCGGATCCGCCAGGAGATGCGCGCGGCCGGTGTGGACACGGCGCTGAACGAAGTGGGCCTGCCGGTGGAGTTCCTGGACCACGGCTCCCGCAGCCAGGTGCTGGAACGCGTCGGCCTCACCGCTCAGCAGATCACCCATGACGTGGTCGCACAGGTCCTGGGCACGAAGGTGCCCTTCGCCCGGCCCCTGCCGGGGCAGGAGCACCCCACCACCGGAAGCCTGCCCAAGCTGTAGTACGGCGCCAAGCCGTAAGGCGTCCCGTAAGAATTACCAGGCCGTAAAGGCACAACTCCCACCGTTCGGCGGCACAGGCCGCGGGCGATCCAAAGGACGGGCATGAGCGGAATCATCAGGGTTTACAAGCGCGACGACGAAGGGGTCCTCCAGTTCAGGGAGGCCTGGTTCGACGAGGACTACAGCCAGTTCGTCATGAACCACGGGACCGTAGGGCACCAGAGCAAGACGGATGAAACCGACGTCGCTGACGCCGAGGCGGCGGAGCGGCTGATGGATGCGTTCGCCGCGCAGTGCGCCGAGGACGGCTATGCCGAGATTCCCGATGAAGAGCAGTACTGGGTGGTGGCCCAGTACGCCCTGAAGACCCGGGAAGGTACCAGCCGGGACCGGTATCTCGAGGAAAAAGCCAAGGATGCCTTGATCAGCCACCTTGCCTGGCGCGGCCTGGGCACGGTTGAGCGCTCGGAATTCAGCGACTCCAAGCTCAATATCTTCTGCCTGTGCCCGGATGTGAACAAAGCCGTGAATGCCATCAAGGTGTGCATCCGCGGCGAAGACCTGGACTTTACCAAGCTGAGCATCGGCGCCGCCCCGTTCACTGACCCAACGGCACTGAAACTCAAGCACTCTCCGAAACAGGCTGCCGGCTTCAGCTTGTAACGGCCGCCCCGAACGGCCGTTATAGGGTGTTTTCATGACTGAATACCGCCGCCTGGGAAAATCCGGACTCACCGTCTCCGTCGTAGGGCTCGGCTGCAACAACCTGGGCCGGGCGAATACGGCGACGGAGTCACAGGAGGGGACTGACGCCGTCGTTCATGCCGCCCTCGATGCGGGGGTGACACTGTTCGACGTCGCTGACTCGTACGGCCGGGAACCGGGCCTGAGCGAGACCATGCTCGGCAGGGCGCTCGGCAGCAGGCGGGACGAAGCTGTGGTGGCGACCAAATTCGGCCTGGATATGCGCGGGGCCAACGGCAGGGACTACGGCGCCCGCGGCTCCCGGAGCTACATCATCCGTGCTGCCGAGGCTTCCCTCCGGCGGCTGGGCACGGACTGGATTGACCTGTACCAGTTCCACAGCCCGGACCCGCTCACGCCGATCGAAGAGACCCTCGACGCGCTCGATGAGCTTGTGACGAGCGGCAAGGTCCGCTACATCGGCCATTCCAACCGCGCCGGCTGGCAGATCGCCGAGGCCGAATTCGTCGCCCGGGCACGGGGCGGTTCCCGGTTCATCTCGGCGCAGAACCACTACAACCTGCTGGACCGGCGCGCGGAGCTGGAGGTTGTCCCGGCCGCCGAGGCCTACGGGATCGGCGTGTTGCCGTACTTCCCGCTCGCGAACGGGCTCCTCACCGGGAAGTATGCGCCGGACCAGGCCCCCGAAGGTTCGCGACTCAGCCATACCCGGACGCATCTGGTGCACGACGCCGACTGGCAGCAGCTGAAACAGTTCAGCGCCTTTGCGGCGGAGCGCGGCCTCACGGAAGTGCAGGTCGCATTCTCCTGGCTGGCGGCGCAGCCGGCGGTCGGCAGCGTCATTGCCGGAGCCACCCGGCCCGAGCAGGTCCGGCAGAATGCGGAAGCCGTTGCCTGGGTCCCGGACAGGGCCGAACTGGAAGAGCTGGACGCCATTTTCCCGCGGACGCCCAAGGTGGCACTGTTCTGATGGACGGTGTCCCGACGCACTCCGTCCCGGCGCACTCCGTCCTGATGGACGTCGACACCGGGATCGACGACGCTCTGGCGCTGGTTTACCTGCTGTCCCGCCCGGAGGTCCGGATCGAGGCGATCACCTGCACGGCGGGCAACGTGGGAGCCAGGCAGGTGGCGCTGAACAACCTGGCACTGCTGCAGCTTTGCGGCAGGCCCGGCGTGGAAGTGGCTGTCGGTTCCGAAGTGCCCCTTGAGATTCCGCTGGTTACTACCGAGGAAACGCACGGTCCGCAGGGAATCGGCTATGCGGAACTGCCGTTTCCGGCGCAGCAGATTTCCCAGCGTCATGCGGTGGACGTGTGGGTGGACACCGTCCGGGCGCGTCCGGGGGAGATCACGGGCCTCATCACCGGCCCGCTGACCAACTTCGCGCTGGCCCTGCGCCGCGAGCCGGCTCTGCCCTCGCTGCTGAAGGGCCTCGTGATCATGGGCGGGTGCTTTAACTACCAGGGGAACACCACGCCCACGGCGGAATGGAACGTTTCCGTTGACCCGCACGCGGCACAGGAGGTCTTCGCCGCCTACAGCGGACACCCCGCGGACAGCCTGCCCCTGGTGTGCGCGCTGGAGACCACCGAGCGGATTGAGCTGCGGCCCGAACACCTGCAACGTCTGGGGGAGGCTGCCGGGGCTCGGGAACCGGAGCTCGTGCTGCCGGAGCAGCCGGAAGGCCAGCGCAGCGCCTCGGACAATCCGCTCGTGGCCTGCCTCTCGGACGCCGTCCGCTTTTACCTGGAGTTCCACCGGCTGTACGGCCAGGGCTATGTCGCCCACATGCACGATGCGTTCGCGGCCGCCGCCGCCATCGGCCGCACCCCGGTGGAGACGCGGCCGGCCACCGTACATGTGGAAACCGTGTCGCCCCGGCTCATCGGCACCACGGTGGCTGACTTCCGCGGCATCTGGAACGAACCGCCCAACGCCCGGATCGTCACCACCAACGATCCCGGGCAGTGCTTCGACGAGCTCATCTCCTCAGTGGGGGCACTGGCCCGCACACTGGTGCGGTCCTAACGCCCCGCCGCCCGTAGCACGCCGTGCCCGCGGATCGGTAGGATGGTAGCCGCGTCGAGGTGACATAGGCGCCGGATTTCGCGCACGCGGAAGATCACGCCACGGGGCGGGGCCCGCCGTCATCAGCCTAAGGATTTGCCATGTCACAGCCTTCCCTCACCCTCCCCACCCCAGGACAGCAGGAGGGACGAAACCGCCGGCTGCTTGAACTGCTCGGCGCCGCCGCCATCGCGGCCACATTCCTCTTCCTCGTCCTCACCCAGCCTGCCGACATCGCCGGCGGACTTGGAAGCGTCTCTGCGCTCGTTGCCCTGGGCGGGTTCCTGCTCGGCGCGGCCCTGCTGATTGTGGGCGTGCTGCCCACGCTGCCCACGTCGACCGTGGTTCTGATGCCTGTGGCGCTGGTCCTGAACATCGTCCTCGGACAGCTCATGGGAACCAGCGGGTTGCCCTTCTACTTCGACGCCATCGGCACCGTGCTGATCGCTGTCCTCGCCGGCCCCGCCGCCGGGGCCGCCACCGGTGCCCTGAGCAGCATCGTCTGGTCCTTCATCAACCCCACGGTCCTTCCCTTCGCCGCTGGCGCCGCGCTGATCGGTTTCCTCGCAGGCACCGCTGCACGCTACGGACTCTTCCGCCGCTTTTACCTCGCCCCGGTTGCCGGCTTTGCCACCGGGATCCTGGCCGGTGTGGTGTCGGCTCCCATCGCCGCCTTCGTTTTTGGCGGCACCTCAGGGGCCGGAACAGGGGCCATCGTCAGTGCCTTCCGCGCGATGGGCGATACGCTGCTCGCCGCCATCACCAAGCAGGCGCTGATCTCGGACCCGATGGACAAGGCCATCGTGTTCGCCATTGCGGCCATGCTCGTTTACGCCCTTCCCCGCCGCACCACCTTCCAGTTCCCGTTCGTGCGCCGCTTCAACGTCCTGGCAGGCAAGAAACCGGTACAGAAGGACTCCTGAAAAGGTGGTGCCGCGGCTGAATCCACTCACCCTGCTGTCCGCGGCCGCCGCAGTCCTGGTCATGACGACGGCGGCCTCCAGCTGGGCGGTGTCCCTCACCGTTGCGACCGGCACGGTGACGCTGGCGGCGGCCCTCGGCCGCGCGCGCCGCGTCCTGCTTGCCGGCGGCGCCATCCTGGCGCCGTTCTGGCTCTCACTGCTGGTGATGCATGGCCTCTTTTACCCCGAGGGCGGCACCGTGCTTGCGGAGTGGGGTCCGGCCAGGGTTACCGCCGAGGGCCTTGGCTTTGCCTTCGACATGGGGCTGCGCACCTCCGCCTTCGTCCTCGTGCTGATGCTGTTCTCGTTCAGCGTCAGCGTGCCGGACCTGGTGGCGTCGCTGGGCGCACTCCGTCTGCCGCCACAGTTCGGCTACGTCCTGGCCTCGACCCTGATGCTGGCTCCCATCATTGCCGCACGCCTCCACACGGTGCGCCAGGCCCAGGAAGCGCGGGGGCTTGTGGTGGAGACGGGGCTCGGAAGCCGCCTGAAGGCCGTCCGGCTGCAAATGGTGCCGCTGGTGCTGGGCCTGGTCCACGATGCCGGAACCCGCGCGCAGGCGCTTGACGCGAGGGGCTTCCGGCGCGCCGGCCCCCGGACCAGTTACCGGGAGGTCCACGATTCAGCTGCCCAGCGGTTGTTCCGATGGGCTGTCCTCCTGCTCGCCGGGGTAGCGGTGGTTCTCCGGATCGTGGCATCAGCGTCCGGCGGAGGCCCTGCATGAGCGGACGGGACATGAGCGGACAGAATACGAGTGGACAGGACACGCGCGGACAGGACACTGCCCGGACAACACTGTGCGCGGCCATCGAACGGTTTACATTCCATGGCGCTTCCGGGCCTGCGCTGCGGGGGGTTGAGATCGAGTTGACTCCGGGATCGCTGACGGCGGTGCTTGGGGGTTCCGGGAGCGGCAAGTCCACGCTGGGACGACTGCTCGCCGCCTGGCTGGTGGGAGGGCGCGATGGCGTGCTCACGGGGACTTTGCGGCTGGCGTCCGGAGGGCGCGAGGATGCGGGCCGCCCCTTGGTGTTTGCCGGGACAGACGATGACCCCCGGATCGACTCCGCTGCTTGGGCAGACTACGTGGGGTACGTGCCGCAGGATGCCTTGGCCATGCTTTCCGCGGTGCGCGGCACAGTCGAGGAGGAGCTGGCCTTCGGGCTCGAGAACCGCGGCACGGCGCGGTCCGAGATGACCAGGATCGTGGCTGAGACCGCCCGCCGGACGGGCCTGACCGCGCTCCTGCAACGTGACCCGGCAACCCTCTCTGGGGGAGAGCTGCGGCGCCTCGCCGTCGGCTGTGCCATAGTTGCCGGTCCCGGTGTCCTAATTCTCGATGAACCGCTGGCGTCCCTGGACACTGCAGGAGAGCGGACCGTCATGGAGCTAGTCAGGGAGGTGCGGGCCCGCGGTACGGCCGTGGTGGTCCTCAGCCAGCGCGTCGATGGGCTGACGCGGCAAGCCACGCACTGGCTGGTCCTGGAAGAGGGTGCGGTCACGGCGGCCGGGTCTCCGGACCGGCTGCTGGCCGGCGGCTGGCTGGCCAGTTCCGGTGTTGTTGTTGGTGGGCCGCCCGGGCTGCCCGCAGCGGGGGATGGCCCCCGGCCGGTCGTGACAGCCGAGCCTGCTGCTGCGACCGGCCCGGACCCTGCCCCGGGCAAGCCGCCTGCCCTGGAGTTACCACCTGCCCTGGAACTGAAAGGCGTCTCGTTCGGGTTCGATGCCAGGGACTCCGGCTCCCCGCTCCTGCTGAACAACGTCAACCTGGACGTGCGTCCCGGCGAAATCGTGGCGGTGACCGGTCCGAACGGCTGCGGTAAATCGACCCTGCTGCGGCTGTTCAACGGGCTGCTGAGGCCGCTGCACGGAGATGTCCGGGTGGCCGGCAAGGGGATCGCGGGCGTTCCCACGGGCGTCGTCGCCGACCGGCTTGGCCTGCTGTTCCAGCATCCCCATGACCAGCTGTTCGAACGGACAGTTCAGCGGGAGGTGCTGTTCGGACTGGAGCGGCTGTTCGGCCCGCAGGCACCTGCGAAGGCCGCTGCGGCGCTGGCCGAGGTGGGGCTCGGCGCGTCGGGCGGCGTCCATCCGCACGAACTGTCCGGTTCAGGTCAGCGCCTGCTGGCGCTGGCCACTGTCCTGGCTCGCGAGCCTGCAGTACTTGCCCTGGATGAACCCAAGGTCGCGCTGGACGCCCATGGCCTGGCTCGGCTGATCGCCGCCATCACAGCAGCAGCCGGCCGCGGCGCCGCCGTCGTTCTGGTGACCCATGACCTGGCCTTCGCGCGGGCGCATGCCCATAG